>CALIZI010000123.1 GCA_938028705.1 uncultured Saprospiraceae bacterium
AGAAAAATAGGATGCGCCTAAAAGCGATACTCGTCTGACGAATCCCTTTGTTAAAATCGGATATTTAGGCAATCAAACGGTGGTTTACTATAAAAATATTCGTCTGACGAGTGTACCCTATTTTAATCGAACACCACCAAATTATTTTATAATTTATTTATTATTAAAAATCAATTATTTATAAATATTTTTTATTATAAAATATTTTTATTTCATATAAATGCAAGGCAAGTCACCCAACTTCTAACTTGATAATGTCATGTTCGATTTTTATTTAATATAGTTGGCATTTTGCTCTTGAATTTGGACTAAAACTCGTCTGACATTTTCAAAATTTACCGATGATGTCATATTTTATCCTGCAAAGTTTAAATGTCTGACGAGTTTTAGCCCAAATTCAGAAAAAATATCCCATGTTAAATACAAACATATTTTTATTTTTAAAACATGACATTATCAAACTAAGCATTACATTTACAAGAACTATCACATATTCAACTTGGCAAAAGGAAATAAAAAAATGAGCCACTCCGAACCTCGAAGTGACTCCATTTTAACTTCAACCGCAACTTCAACCTCAAATCCAATTATCATTTATTTCGACTTCGTTGAAATTACTTTTTTTGAGGTTGAAGTTGAAGTTCATACTATTGTTTCAAAAATTTCTTAGTCATTACAGTGCCTTCGGCAGTAATGAGTTGAACAAAATTAACCCCTATTGGAATATCAGATATACCGAGTGTAAATATCGGGTCTGCATTTTTATCGCGTGAATATTGTTGCAAAATTCTACCGTTCATATCTACGATTCTGATTTCCGTATCATAATCGGTACGGTGATGAACAGTAATAAAATCGGTAGCCGGATTAGGATACACATCCAGATCGGGTGTACCTATCACTCTTGGCTTATCCTCATATACTAAACCGCCTTCTTCCGTACCCGGCAAACGCGGAGCTACGCCATTGACCAGACAGAAATTATTGGATTCGGAAGCACCAAAACCGCCGCCGCCCGAAGTAAGCAGCGTTCCACTGGCATCGTACAATTGGTAATTGCCACACAAGCCCGGTGACACCACCGACCCCAATGTAGCCACAATAGTACCCGGCGTAATCAAAGTACCCGGCGTAATAAAGGTACCCAAACTTGAGGCATTACTCTGGAAAGGACACATACCGTTGTTCACCGAATCGTAAAAATTCAAATCGTAACAGCCGTCGGGCAAACATGCGGGCGTGAGGTTGAGCAGGGAATTGCCCAACTGACCGCTATACGTACCACCGCTTGATGCCACAGCATTACCGTTTGCATCTGTAATATCCCAACTGGTTTGAGCAGGGAAGCCGTCGAATCGAATATCTAAATCTACACTGGCACAACATGGATCTGTGCTAACATCAATACTTGTAACAGCCATGCAGCCTGTGGCAGCATCTGTAAATTCTGCCCAAAATGTAGTGCCATCCGTTGCAGGGTCATAAGGTGAGAACAGTGTATTGGCAATAATATTTCCTCCGTTTGCAGGGTCATTATCGTACCATGTAAATACTCCTGTATCGGTGGTGAGGTCTGCATTATAGTCGTTGAGTTGCAGGTCATTACCTTCACATATTTCAGGTGCGGTAGTCAGTAAAACAGGCAGTTCTTCGTAAGAGAAAGTGCTGCAAACTGTATTGGAACATCCGGTAGAAACATCTGTAAATTGAGCGCAATATTGTTCGGAAGCTATCGGAATAACACTCGTAGGACTAAAGATAGCAGCACCACCGCTATTCAAAGCATTGCCCACCGACCAAGTAAATACACCACCTGTGGCAATAGAATTTTCAACCGAAGTAAGGTCGAAGGCTTCACCCGGACAAATAGCGGGAAATACCGGCGGTGTCAAAGCCGGCTCTGGAATGACGATGAGATTAACGCAAACTTCACTATTACAATCGCTCATTTCACAATAATCATATACCAAGCAATATTGAGTATTACCAACGGGCGGCGTGACAGAAGTAGGGTCATTGATAGCTCCTCCGGGACCAAACCAAGTAAACTTGCCATTTCCATTTGGCGAAGGTGTAGGATTTAAAGCATGTAAATCAATGGTCTCACCTTCACAAAAGGGTGCAGGCGTAGGAATGGTAGGTAGTGTCGTCTGCGGTAAAAACCGAACGGCAATCGGCGCACCAAGTACATCGCAGTCGGCACAAACGGTAGGGAAAGTGCTGTTGCAATTGACATCTACTACAAAATCCCAATCCAGTCGGTCGGTATCAGATGTAAAGGGCAATGTGACCAAATTGACGGTGGTAATACTGATTTGTTCTCCACTTGGGTTGCTTGTCCAGCCGTTTTGATTATAGCAAGTAGGGCTGCCACCCGAATTGTGGACATCATCAATATTGGGAAAAGCAGAATATATACCACCGGGCAATCCACCGATTAAACCAAAAAAGGCATCTTCGGCAAGTGGTTCTTCGCCGTCTGTGTTTTGGTCTTCTGCACACACCCGAATATTATAATTGACCAATCCCGTACAGAACGGTACTTGCGGTACGGATAAGGTAGTTCCGCCAACACCCGGAACGGTGATACCGTCGGCATTTGTTGTAAAAACTGATCCACTTTCATTAATGGCTGTGTATGATTGGCAAGCAAAAGATAAAAATGGTGTAAAATACAATAACTCACCACAAGGGTCGCTTGGTGTGAAGAGGCTACCGTCATTGGTATAGGTGTCGGGTGTAATGGCACCGGGGGCGGCAAAAGCACCGTTGGGTCCGTTCAAACTTGCTGCCAGCAATGCCGATGTAGAAGGATAAGCCGAAGGCGGATTGGGCGTGACGACATAACCGACCTCATAACCCAATGATGAAACTAAGGCATTGGTATTTGCCACATCAAACGACTCGCCCCAACACAATACAGTCTCGGTAGCAGTAGCATTGCCCGGATAATCACTACAATTCGGACAATTGACCGTCATTGTTCCGGTAGCTTCGCAAGACGCAGGCGCACCCGGAACGGAAACCGTATAATTGACAATGCTGAACCCGCCCGGCGCAGGGTCGGTGGCACCTCCTATATCAATCAGCAAATTACCGCAGTTGTCGATAGGTGTAGCAGAGCAATTTTCAAAAACAAAGTCGATATTGACTTGCGGAACGGGATACACATTGACGGGCGCAAGACTCAAGGTGCTTGTAGTAGAAGCCAGACCATTGTTCAGACATGTCAACTCTGCACTGTATGTGTAAGTGCTAAGATTGCAAGGGTCGGTAGCGGAGGCAGTATGGGCATAAGTTGCTGTATTAGCACCTGCTATTGCTACGCCATTTTCGAACCATTGTATGCTGTAATCCGTACCTTCCGTGCCTTGGTCAACATTAGCCGCGAGAGTAATCACATCACCACTACATACATCACTTGGAATGACATTAAGCGTTGTCAGGTTCGGACAATCAAAGCAATTTTGTGTGTATTCACCAAGATTGACATTACAATTCGGGTCAGCCGCATCAATCAATTTTATATTAATGGGCGTACCGCTCGGATAAGGTCCGAAGGTATAAGTTCCCGGAGCGGTGACACCAAGTTGCGATAAGCCATTACTCAAAATAATATCTAATGAATTGGAATTACCCATATTATTTATAATGACATCTATCGTAAAATCACCATTGGCATCACAGGCAGATACCAGCACCGTTGCATCGGCAGGGGTGCAGTCTCCTACACAGTTGACAAGGCTGCTTACCGTAATATCGCAAGCCGGATTACCATTAGAAATAGTATAGGTCACCGTAGTACCGTTATCTCCCGGCGAGAAAATAGTATTGCCCGAAATACTGAAGCCCGGACAAGCAGGGTAACTAATATCTATGCTGCAATTCGGGTCGTTGATATTGCTTGTATTGTCAATGACAACTCCGATGGGGTCTATTTCGGGATATACTGTGACGGATACGGTTTGGCTGCCAATGACCGAGCCATTATTGGTACATGTTGCCGTTACCGTATAGTTTTCGGTGACAGCCGCACAGGTCATATTGCTAACCGTAACTGTGGGCGAGGCACTGTTTTGATTGCCTGCATTGATACCCGTTCCCGTCCATGCGTAGGTCACATTGGTCGCATCGGCAGGCGTTACCGTTGCGTCAAGGGTAAAAGAATCGCCACTGCAAATCTCGCTAACGGAGACTGACGCACTGCCGAAAGCAGGGCATCCACCGACCACACAAACTTCGATAGGGTCGCTGCATTGTACGCCTACCGTAGTGGTGGCATCAAGGCAAATTTCGCTATTGGGGTCAATCGTGTAAGAGGTCAAACCGTTTCCACTGATCACTATTGACCAATTACCATTCGGGTCAACATCCAAGCCCAATAAACTCAAGGGTAAAGGAGACAGCGCATTTATGAGGGAAATATCGAAGGTCAGAGGTCCTTGTGTGACCCCGTCGGGCTGAATTACGGAGAGACTAACATCGCCGCTACCACCCAAACTAATACCCAAGTCGCCACTATACGTAGTTCCCGGCACATAGCAGATACCGGATATCGTAAAAGCAATATTGAAGTTGTTACCACTTCCGCTCAAGGGTACGCCCAATGAACTGAAAGGAACGCACTGTTGCGGAATTGCAGTACCCGCAGGAATACAAGGTGTGAATGAACTGCAACCCAGATTATTGCAATCGGGCATAAAGACAAAATCGCCTGTCTGCCCCGAAGTCCATTGAATAGCGGAAGGCGGAACAACGCCGGGGTCATAAGTGGTACTGCTGATGTTGACATTGCCCTGATCACAAGCAATTTGATATGTGCCGTCACCATTGTCAATCAGGTTTGGATTGCCTCCGGCAGCTCCATCGACACATTGGGCGAGTGTAGTGGAATGAAAAGAAAATAGTATAAAGATTATCGAAATACTAAGTTTTAGGTGTCTCATATTTGTTAGTGTTTAATTGGACTTTGGATACCGAGCATTCATTCAATTTTTGCATTTTAATTTTTTATAATTTATAAAATATTGATTAATAAATTTATAATTATTTTGAAATTATTATAATACAAAAATTGAAAATTAAATTTATAATTATAAAAAAAAGAATGATTTGATTTGATTTAAAAATAAAAAATAGTTATTTGAATTTTTCTCAATTTCCAAAGTCTAATATGTTTATAATTTTTTTAATCAACAAATTTAATAAAAAAACGGAATGCAAGGTAAAATTGCATTCCGTTTTAAGACAGAAATATTATTTTATATCACGATAAACGTTTCGTTATTTATCGTTCTCATTATTCGTCATTAGCTGTATGCTTCTTCTTCTCTGCGTTGGCGAATACCGACTACTGCGGTAATCGACATGAGTAAGCCGAGTATGATTAAGCCCCATTCGCCTACGGTTGGGATGTTTTCGGCGGTCTCACAGAAATCAACCGGAGCATCAAGCATGACCGTAGCCATACAATCCGGATCACCGGCATCTGTAAAAGTAACCATCATTGAATTGCCGGCTACCAATGTATAAGTAGCAGTGCTACCATAAGTGCCTGAATTGCCCATTCCGTCAGACCAGCCCGTTGCATCGCCATTACCGTTGTCGGTGACAGCTACTGTGAAAGTGACCATGTCATTGGAAGGATCATCATCTCCACCTGTGTCACAGGCAGGAGTACCTGTTACGGTAGCAGTTATCATACAAGTACCTGTGTCACATCCTGGGTCGTTCCCCATAAATGGTCCGAAGACACATAAAGACTCACTGTCTGTAACAGTAATAGTATAACCTGCACCCGCAGGGAAAGTAAAGGTAGTCGTCGTCGCAGCAACCGGACCTGTACCGTCATCTAACATGACTGAAGCATCTGTACCTGTTACAGTAACAGTAACATCGTAGGTTAAACCATCGGCAGCGCACATAGGCATACCTGCTGTGATGGCAGTGATTTCGCACACTGGATTATCGCAAGTAGCACCAGTAACACATACTGCCGGATCGACATTATAACAGAATGGGGATAGATCCACAGTCAAAATACCTGCTGGTAAACCAAGTGCGGCACCTAAATCTACCGTACCGCCTGCTCCATTGGCAATCAGTGTTTCAATAGTTGCTAAATCTACTGTTGCTCCACCTGCCAAGGCTTGAATTGCTCCATAAACATCTGCTAAGGTATTACCGGCTGCCGGCAATCCAAGACTTAAACCCAAAGCAGCAATGGCAGCCTCAATTTCACTAATTATTACGTCTAATTCTGTTTGAGTGTGCGTAATTGCTGTAACACATACTTCTTCTCCGTCAGCCAATCCATCAACTGCTGCCTGAGCATCAGCCAATGTACCAACAGATATAATTCCATTAGGTGTTGTAGTTGCCGTTCCTGCCGCATCATCTATTACTAGATATTCTGTTATTTCTCCTGCATTCGCGCTTCCATCACCTGCGTCAGTAACTGTGCAAGGTCCTCCGGTAGTGCCATTACCACAATCTGTACAATCAATACTCATGGTTGGTGCATCGGCTTCGCAAACTGTACTCGGACAAGCCGCAGAACTTACCGTCACACAATATACAGCAGATTTATCTACACAAAAATCAATACCCAGTGCGACTAAATCAATCATTTGGTCACCAATCAGACCTGTCGGGTCTGTGATGGTAATAACTTGATTATCAATAAAATCACAAATTTGAACTTCATTAAAACCAAAGAAGGTATTTAGCAAATCCAAAAATGGTGCTAACTCCACAGGTGTCACACCCGGACAATATCCTACATCACCAAGACATGGTCCTGTAATCGGAACACAAAGGGTATTACACAATAAATCATCTAAGAAGGTCGTAACGGCATCCAGTGTACCTTGCGTATAAGCCAACTGATAAATACAAGCCGTTTCACCATCTGCCAAAGCAGACAGATCTAAGGTAGTAGCACCTGCGGCAGTTACCGCTACAATGTCTCCATTCGCATCCACAGCAATATAATTGGTATTGACCATCGCATCTACTACACCATCACCATCACTATCAAATCCACCACTGGCAGCATCAAATAAAGTATTGGCATCAACAGGAAAAGCGGCATCATTACATACCTCTGTGGCTGCATCGGGTAGTGCTTCACCTGCCAATGCTGTACAAGCGTCAACAGTCATACACATCCCCGGTACAGTGGTCACTGAACCTATCATACTAATATCTGTAGCATCGGCATCACATACACAACGAGTATCAACAGTAATAGTAGTAGTTTGATCATAAACAGGAATAGTAGCCGACCAAGTAGTACCGCCGTCAGTAGAGTATTCTAATGTAGAACCTGCCGGACAAGCCGTAGCCGGAGGGTCAATTACACCACCGGATAAAGTCACACCATCAGCCTCACAAGTACTTTCACTGGTAACAACAGCCGGATCGGCTGTTATCGTTGCAATTGCCGGATCACATGCTGCACATGAGATAATCTCTACACAGTAAGGTGCATCAGATTTATCCGCACAAAAATCAAGACCATTAGCAGCAAGGTCAATCGTCTGGTCACCAATTAGCCCCGTAGGGTCTGTAATAGTAATGATTTGATTATCTAAGAAATTACAAATTTGCGCTTCATTGAAACCGAAGAACTGATTTAATATATCAAGGAATGGTGCTAACTCAACAGGCGTAACACCGGGGCAATATCCAACATCCCCCAAACAAGGACCTGTAATAGGTACACACAAAGTATTACACAATAAATCATCCAAGAATGTTGTCACATCATCCAATAATGCTTGTGTATAAGCCAATTGATAGACACAAGCAGTAGTACCTACAGGCGCACCGGAGAGGTCAATTGTTGCAGCACTTGTGGCAACTGCCAAAATTTCACCGGTAGCTTGGTCAACTGCTACATAGTTGGTATTGACCGGATCAATATTACCCGCTCCATCGTCAAAACCTCCAGATGCCGGATTGAATTTAGTCGATAGGTCAAATGCTCCGGCATCAGTATCGCACAATTCTTCGGGCGTGACGAGTGGTTCTCCAGCTAAGGCATCACACACAGCACCACCACCGCCACATGCAGGATCACTATCATCAATGGTATAGCAAACAGGTGCTGAAGTCGCATAGCAAATTCCGGGAGGGAAGAAGCCGGCAATCGCACCATTTACTCCGTCCAAAGCTACGACCGCATCAGCTACACTATTTATAGGTGTACCAAATGAAGCTGCCAGAGCTAATGCTTCATCTAAACTGTTTAGTCCGGGTACTCCGTCATTTGTTCCAGCCACTAAATCGGCGATAGTTTGTCCTAGACCGGGCAGACCAAATGTTCCATCACAGTCTAAAAAACCACCCGGTTGACATACACCCGCTGCATTAGTTAAAATACCATCAATAGTTGCCAAATCATAATTAATAGCTGTCACACAAACAACATCACCATCTGCCAGAACAGCATCGGGAACACCTGTTTGATTAATAACATCTAATGCGCCATTGACTTCAACGACATAATCAGTATCAGGCAAGGAGCCGGAAGGAGTGCCAAATACAGGAGCATTAGTGCCATCTGAACAAGCAGTTGTGGAGGGGGTGGTAACATTAACAGGGTCAACAGTAGTTGCAGGAGTACAAATACCGTCAGTAGCTTGCGAAAAAGCAAAGCTACAACAGCCCAACACAAATAATAAAGTTAGAATTTTAGATTTCATAGAGAGTAATTTTTTTGTCTCACTTAGTTTAAAAAGTTTGAATTTATTTAATTTTGTACAATGCAAAAACGGGATAGGAGAAAGTTTTTTTTGTTTAAATTTTCTCTTAACCCGTGCATTTGATTCCGTAAAGATAGTCACAAAATCGTAAAAACAAACATTTTAACATAAAAAATTAACAAAGTCTTAAAAATTTATGCTAAAATATTATATTATTTTTTACAAAATATTTTTTAAAATAAAAACAAGGTATTATATGTCTTTTGAGGTTACTGAATCCAAGAATAACACGTTCTAAAAATAAACCATCATTCTGCGCTCTGATGCGGAAGTCTGTTGCTCTTAGTATGATATGATACCGAACAGGAACTTCTGCCTAAAATTGTGCCCTTGCGATAAAAGATTCCGCATCGGGGTACGGAATGACGCTCACTTTATTTAAACTTCTCCTGCCACTCCAACACACCACCAAGTAAGTTGCGGACATTGGTAAAGCCATGCTGCTGCATAAACGCTTTGGCATTGCCACTCCGCGCACCGGAACGGCAATGCACCACAATTTCGTCGTTTTTATGCGCTTCGTATTCATCCAAACGATAGGGAAGTGAACCGAGCGGAATCAACTCGGCATTGAGGTTAAATTCTTTGTACTCATGCTCCTCACGCACATCTATGAAAATGAATTTTTCACCCGCATCGAGCTTCTGTTTGAGTTCTTCTACTGTAATATCCATGTTGGTAATGATTAATGGTTAATGATTAACGATTAATGGTCGATAGTAATTCTTGTTTGTCTCTTAATCGTTAATCATTGACCATTATAAATTACTGTTTAATAAATTTATGATAATATATTTCGTCTGTATGATTATTTTTAATTTGAATAAAATAAATACCATTTTGTAAATATTTTACATCAACAAACGGGGCGAGTATATTATTGTACAATTGTTGTCCTGTGGTGGTGTATATGCTAATGGTGTAATCTTGATAATTGCCTGTTTTTAAATCAACAGAAAGTTGGTCGCTGACCGGATTGGGGAATATCGTAGCCATCTCGGAAGCATTCGCAACAGCTTCATTGGCAACAAGCGATTCACCACTTACCACTGCACGTATCATCAACGCACCTTTCAGATTATCGGGAAATTCTTGCCAGCCTAAGCCAAGATTATAATAGTTATTATCAGAAGCCACCTCGTTATTTTTATCCATACCTATCGGGATACCATAATCCGCAACACTGACCTGTTCCCAACCGATGAAGTAATCAATTCCTCCGTCGAGTAGTATCGGCGGGTCAATCGGATAGGTATAAAAACCACCAATGCCCTCGCCGTATTGGGGAATAATATTGATGAGTTCGCGGATAGGCTCGGCAGCAGGTGTGCCGGTTGTGGGGTCATTTTCCCATACTTTTAAGGTAATAAATTGGCTCTGTGAAACATTATCTGCTGCATACGGAATATGGATTTGGATGCCTTTGAGTTCATCATCTATATTGGGGCGAAAACGCACCGCCGCCTGCGAGCCTACACCGTCCAAGCCTATATTATATTCTGCCGTACCGTCATCGTAAGCAAAGTAATTGGCAAAGACGGTTTCGGTAACAACGGTATCATTGCTTAGGTTATAATTTTGTTGGTTGCTAATATTTTCCTGACCGGAAGTATTAAAATAATATTTGGTTTCAATGACAGCTTTTGTAATGCCTCCGGGTAAATTACTGTAATTAAAATTATTGGTCGTCAATGAGCTATTGTCAAAAACGACCGTTTCTGCATTAGGATTTGCATTGGTGCTACCCTTATCCCACATTAAAATATTACTGTTATTCAGCGTTTCATCTACGGTGTAAAAAGGACCGGACAAATTAAAACTATTATTGCTATGATTTTTTATATTCATATCAATCGTAAAGAAGGTTTCTCCCAAAACATCTTGCTGAAAATGCGCCCAGGGCATCGCTGTAAATTCTTCTAATACCGAGTGAGGAGCCTTTGTAAAACACACATCTTCAAAGACTTCACTGTCCTCTGTCCTGCCTTTATCTATTTTCACATAATCAATATGCCACAAATCGACAAAGCCTGTACGGGCATTATAATTGATAAAACGAAACTGGAAATCTGTACCAAGATATACATCTCCAACGGGAAGTGTATTATATTCAAAATTATCAACAGCACTGCCTGATATTTCCTGTACAGTCTGCCATTCTTCATCTTTATTTTTAAACTCCAAGATTAGTCTGTCAATAGATTCCGGCGCATCACCCAAGCCCTGCGGCTGTGCAAAAAAGCTAAAGACAACATTATCATCGTCGTTATACATACTCAAATCTATGGCTTGCGAAGTCAGCGTATCCGCCCAATCTTCACCATCGCCGTAGGGCAGTCCGTCAGCGTCCAGTCCATCGAATGTAGCCACACCTATCGAAGGCGGATTCATACCCAGCGTACCATTGACAAAGACCTGATTATCCACCCAAAGCGAAGTGGTCGGGTAAGGACCTTCGTAAGAAAAGTCATCCATAAAAGGTAGTGTCAAAACTACTGGAGCGGCTTTGAGTTGTGCGCGGTCAGGATGTGCTTTGGCGTATTCCTGCAAAACGGGATTGGTGGTCAAAGGTAATGCTACGGGTTGAGCAATAGCTATGGTGGTGGCAAAAAGAAAAAAGAGTATGAGTAAGCGTTGCATGTATTTTATTGTTTTATTGCTGTATGGCTACATTGTTGTATTGTTGTATTGCTTCATTTTTAAACTGTTTTTTCGCTTTGCGAAAAACGATAATCAATAAAACAATACAGCAATAAAACAATACAATAATGTAACTACAAAATTATCAAGTCATCTAAATACGAAATAGGTGTGTTAATTGTTGTACTGTTGTATGATTTTATTGATTCATTGTTTTACTGTTGAATTGCTTTTTTCGTTTTATGAAAAAACAATGTAACAATAGTGCAATGAAGCAATACAACAATGAAACAGTAAAACAATAAAATTCTACCATTCGTCCACACATTCACCGGGTTTGGTTTTGGTGACCCATACATCTACGGTTTCGCCCATGCGTATAATGTCGCCAAGTCGGTAATCCGGCACTTGCCGATAAATGTATGCCGAAGCCTCGTCGGTCACACTTTCGTCGGGAATGATAGTACCGAGTTGTAGATTGTAGGTTTCCAGTTGAAATCGCGCTTCATCGACGGTACGACAAGTGAATTTGGGTACGGTCATCGACGTATTACTACTTCTCGCTACGACCAAAGTGAGTTCAGATCCCTTCGGAACTTTGGGTTGATTTTCCTTCGATTCGGGGCGTTGCAGTGCCTCACCTTTGTACTTGACTTGCAAGACGGTATTGCTTGCAGGGTCGGGCATATACTCAATATTTTTATTGACCGTCAAGCCTCGCGCCCGCAATAGTCGCTTTGCAAAATCTCTGTCTTTTCCCCAAATATCCGGCACAGCAACCGGCGGCGGTACACTGGCATTGACGGTGACATAAATCTTTCGATTCTCTTTCACTTTTGAGTTGGCAGGCGGGTCTTGTTCGAGTATCACAAAAGGTTTTTTCTCAGGAAAATACAAGGAATCCAAGATGTATAATTGGAGATTGGTATCATCCATTTGTACTTCTGCATCCTGTAATGTCGTACCGCGCAAATCAGGCAAAGTGATAGATTCGCCATGTCGCGTATAGCCATTCAAAAACCTAAATACAAAGAATAGCACCAAAGCCAATAAGCCCAAAGCCACAATAAAATTGAGCAAAAATACGCGGCTTGTGATGTAGTAAAATATTTCTTTTAAAAATTTCATTTTCTGACGGTGGACAGTGTGCTGAAATGTACAAATAATAAATGTAGTGTTTTTTTTATTAAAATATTTTTAAATAAATAAAATTTATAAATTATTTATTTTTAATATAAAATTATTTTAATAACATAAATACAGGTAAATTATTTTTTATTTATAAAAATTTAAAAATTAATAAGATAGAAAATAATTACGTTTGTTTCACCTTGTACAAATTTACATTTTACATTTATTATTTTACATTTCAAAAAAAAAATTCAACATTTTTTACAGTCTTGGGTCAACCTCTTCGCTTTCCAAAGCTAATACTCCAAATATACTTTCATGCACTCGTCTTAATGGTTCTTTTCTCACAAAGCGTTCCAATCCTTCAATACCAAGCGCAAATTCTCTTAAAGCCAAAGAGCGTTTTTTGGAAAGTCCTCTTTTTTTCAATCTTTGCAGATTTTCGGGCATGTCGTATTCCGGTCCGTAGATGATGCGTAGGTACTCGCTGCCCCTGCATTTTACGGCAGGTTGGAGTAGTCCTTCGCTGCCACGAGCTATAAAATCATAAGGTTTGACGACCATGCCTTCACCGCCTTTTGCAGTAAGGTCAAGCCACCAATCTATGGCGGTTTTTATGCTGTTTTCATCTTGTGTATCTACAATTTTACAGGGCGTAAGTTGGAATATTTCGCTATCCGCTTCACAGATATTTTTAATATTTGTGATGTGCCATTCATGGTTTTTATCTGTATGAACTGCACCTTCTGTCGCCAAAATATGAAAGGGAGCAAGTTTGTAATCTTCCACCGTTTTTACCTCCCAACAGTAACGGCGGTAGGCATCCACGTATTTTGAAATTGCGACTTTTTTATAACTGAACTTATCAAGCGACGGTTGGGCATCAACGATACCTCTACCAATGGCTTGACCTAAGACCTGCTCGACCTCTGAAAGCGAATGTCGGGCGGCAGTACCAACCGCTGCGTACTGGTCTTTGAGAAGTGATTGCGCCTTTGCCGACCAAGGCATCAATTCTGTATCCAAACAAACCCAATCGGTCTGATGTTGTTCCCAAAATCCTGAACGGGTCAATGCTTTGACGACTTTATTCAGAAATTGTTGCTCCATTTCGGTATTATTAAAGAAATTTCTACCGGTACGGGTGTAGCAAACCCCAAAGCCTTCGTTAGATATACCAAAACGTTTTAATGCAACCTCTTCATCTTTACAAATTACTAAAACAGCCCGCGAACCCATGTGTTTTTCTTCACATATAATCCGTTCAATGCCTCTTTTTTTATAATAATTAATAGCTTGTTGAGGGTGTTCGAGAAAGTCGGGTAATTCGCTCGTCGCACAAGGTGACATGGTAGGCGGCAAATAAATCAACCACTTAGGGTTTATGGCAAATCTACTCATGACTTCCAATGCCGCTATCGAATTTTCTTCCCGAATAGTGATGTTATTTCTAAGTCGGGTTTGCACAATTCTTTTCCCAATGACATCATCAATATTGAGTAAATCGTCGTATTCCTGTTGGTGGGTCAACTTGCCGTTGGTGGCTTCTTGCAATGGCTTTACGGGTTCGCAATAAACCTTTTGGGCAGGCACAGCGACGAGTTCTTGTTCGGGATAACGCAATGCTGTCAATTTTCCGCCAAAGACACATCCGGTATCAATATCAATGGTTTTGTTGAGCCATTCGGCTTCGGGAACAGGCGTATGTCCATAAACAACTTTTGCTTTACCTCTGTATTCCGATGCCCAATTATAGCGTACAGGCAAACCAAATTCATCTATCTCGCCCGTTGTTTCTCCATACAAACAAAAGGCGCGTACTGCCCCCGAACCTCTGCCTTGCATCTCGGCTTTCAATCCGGCATGAGCAACGACCAATTTGCCATCATCAAAAACATAATGACTAATCAAGCTATATAAAAATTCTTTTAATTCATGTATAAATTCGGGTGTTTCACCTTCAAGCTGTTCTAATGTTTCTGCAAGTCCGTGCTTTAGATTGACGTTCTTCCCTCTTAATTTCTTGTGAAGTTTTGCATCGTGATTGCCGGGTACGCACCAAGCCACTCCGCTACGTACCATACTCATAGCGAGTTTCAAAACAGCCGGAGAATTTGGACCTCTATCCACAAGATCGCCAAGAAAAATAACTTGTCGATTGTCCTCATGCGTAACTTTCAAGCCAAAATTTTGTCCGTCATCTTCTGTTTGTTCAATCTTGTAACCAAGTTTGTTTAGGAGTTCAAGCGTTTCATCATAACATCCATGAATATCACCAATGATGTCAAACGGACCTTTGATATGTTTTTTATCATTATACAATTTTTCACGAATAATATCCGTCACACTATCCACTTCTTCTTGTGAATGCAAGGTATAAATTTTCCGAAAACCCTCGTATTTTAATTTTTTCAAAGAACGCTTTAATTGCTGTTTTTGTTGGCGTACTACATGGCTGCCAAAATTCCTGTCGGGGCGTTCCACATTTCTATCTTCACAAATCCGCTGCGGTATATCTAACACAATAGCAACGGGTAATACATGATATTTTCTGGCTAACTCTACTAATTTTTTTCTGGAAGCCACTTGTACATTAGTCGCATCTACTACGGTGAGATGACCGTTTTTTAATCTTTTTTCAATGATGAAATTTACAAGGTCAAAGGCATCTTTGCTGGCTGCCTGATTATTTTCGTCATTGGATACAATACCCCGACATTCATCTGACGAAACTACTTCGTGCTTCTCAAAATGTTGTTTTGCAAAAGTGCTTTTACCCGAACCGGAAGCACCAATCAGCAAGACCAATGATAGTTCCGGTATTTTAATTTCCATGATTAAAAATTCCCATTTGTGAAGGTGCGCCGACTTGTTCATTTACCTCACCAATCGGCTCAAATTCGACGCTATAATTATGTTTCTCTGCGATGCCTTTTGCCCATGTTTCAAATTGCGCTCTTGTCCATTCAAATCTATGGTCGGTATGTCGCATATCGCCCGTTTTCATATTTTCAAACAGCGCATTATATTCTATATTTGGGGTAGTGATGATGACCGTTTTGGGTTGGGCAAATTCAAAGACAACTCGCTCAAATGACTGCAATCTATTTTCATCCAAATGCTCAATGACTTCTACTATCGCGGCTGCGTCATAGCCTTCAAGTCGTTTGTCTTTATAGGTCAAAGCACCTTGAAATAAATGGATGCGTTCTTGTTGTTTAGGTGCCATTTCATCCCAATGCAAGCGGTCTTTTGCTTTGGTCAATTCGCTGTAAGATACATCCATTCCGGCAATCTTACTAAACTGTTTTTCTTTTAATAACATTCTGAGCAATTTGCCCTCTCCACAGCCCATGTCCAACACTTTTTTCGCACCTGTTTTTTTGAGTTGTTCCAAGACCAAATTTAAGCGTTTTTGGTGTAAAGTCTCTTTTTTGATGTCCTCTTTCGTATCCAATTCCGTATTGGTTTCAGCATCTTCATGTTCACTCAAACGTTGGAGTGCTTGTCGCGTCAATGAACCCAAATTGATAAGATACCGCCTTGTAATCAGTTCTTTTTCAGGATGTTGTTCTAGCCAACCTTTTCCTTTTTTTAGTAATTTTTCAATTTCAGCTTCACTCACATAATAATGTTTATCATTGTCGAGTGCAGGAATTAAAACGTATAAATGCGACAGCAATTTACTGATAGTCAATTCATTGGAAAGGTCAAGCGTGAAATATTTGCTCTCTCCCCATTCTTTGAATTTATCGTCCAATATATGTCGTTCCAATGTTATTTGATAACCCAATGGTTCAAATAATTTTCGGATTAAGAGTTCTCCGCCTCTTGGTGCAGGGAGTGATGTAATTTTAATTTCAAAAGGCATTTTGACATCCGCTAACTCCGGTTTGCCTGTGCATGTTCCATTCATGGCAGTCGAAAATGCTTTAGAAAGCGCGACACTCATAAAGGATGAAGCGGCATAGGGGCGATCATTCACATATTGACCAAGTGAAAAGCCTTTGCCGGAAAATTTCTTTTTACCTCTGACCATGTCTATCGGGTCAATATCCAATAATAAAGCCACTGTAGTTTTGTCTTTTGTGGCTTCGGGATAAAAAACATGCGCCTTGCCGATAGATAAATCCACTGACTGAAATCTGTCAGGATGTTTGTGTAGTAAAAAGCCTAAATCCGTTGCGGGTTGATATGTTGTACTTATGGTTAATAACATGGTAAAAATTAGGGTCAGGCATCGGCATTACTCATGCCGTATTCTAAAATCCGGTCAATAAAATCATAAGGCTTATAACCATTTATTGCCGTTTGATGAAATATGCAAGTCGCCGGAGTCATGCCCGGCAGCGAGTTCACTTCTATGATAATCGTCTCGGCTTTATTGTCCTCATATACACGCACAAATGCGTCTATACGTGCGTAGCCTTGCACATTCAGAATCTTAGCGGCACGTTGAAGGTCAGCTTTCACTTGGGCTGCAATATACGTATAATCTTCTTGATTATCAGCAAAACGCGCGGGGGTGATATTCTGCCCTTCACCTGCCAAAAATTTTTCTTCCAAAGACAAAATCTCTCCTTCCGACAAGGCTTCCGACGGTTCAAAAATCTCGTACTCCGCTTTGCCATTCACCCGCTTGGTCAGCAAGCCACCTGTCACTTCCAAAAAATGCTTGGCATCGCCCTGTGTAATCAGTGCTTCAATCAATGCAACTTCTTTATGTGGAAATTCTTCTTTAGGCAATAATTTTAAAATGGTCGAATCTTTTTGTGATACAAATTCTTCATTTTTATGACGAAAAATACCACGCAAATACGCAGTCATTTCTTCGCGGGTTTTAATCATTTTCACAGCCGAGCTACAGCCATCGTCTAATGGTTTGGCAATGAGCGGATAGTTGAATTTGGCTTCAATGTCATCCACCGCTGCGTCTGCATTTTTAATAAAATCTGCCTTAGCGACCAATAGCTGTTCGGTGACGCTGAAACCTTCGGTTTTTAGTTTTTGGAGTGTCTCATACTTGTTGATTGTGGTGGCAGCGGAGTCAGGTGGAGAGCCATTATACGCTAAGCCAATCGTATCAAAAATACCTTGCAAAGTACCGTCCTCGCCGGGTCGTCCATGTAGGGCGATGAAGGTGGCATCCGCCATATTTTTCAATTCCTGATACGATATTTTTTTCGGTTCAAAAACGACATTTGCGGAAGCGTATTTTTGTGTCAATGCGCTACACTCCGTTTTGATTTGTTCGACTACCGGATGCTTTTTATACGTATAAATTTTATCTCTAATATCGTCCGCATTATCCTTCAATAATAGGTTAATCGGAATTTGGTATAATTCGATATTTTCTGCGCTTCCTGTCAGGAAAATCGGTATAGGTTCGTACTTATCCGAACTGGCTAATTTTTCGTAAATATTCCGACCACTTTCTACCGAAATATGTCTTTCGGATGAGTAACCGCCCAATATCACCGCGATTTTTTTCTTTTCAATCGTATTACTTTTCAGCGAATTTATACTATCATCCAATTGTTGAATTAAAGTCTGTATCTTACTTATTTCCAATGAGTTATTCATTCTTTCTTGTAGCGATGCACGAATGATATACGTTAGAAATTGAGAAGGATTCAAACCAATTTCTGCCGCCTGATGAAAGAAAAACGAAGAAGGCAACATACCCGAAGTCGTATTGGGGTCATTGAGATAAATCGTACCATTTGCCTTAATAAAACCGTCGATACGGGCATAAGTATTAAATTCTAAATATCCGAATAATCGTTCACACTCTGAGCGTATTTCATTGATTTGGGCATCGGGCAAACGTATCGGTGTTTCCTTACGCGAAAGCCCTGCGAGGTACTTAGAACGGTAGTCAAAAACTTCTTTTCCTTTGATAATTTCGGTAGGTGGCAAGGCGGTGGCTGTACCGTCCTCTTGCCTTAAAACGATACATGAAAATTCCTGCCCGTCAATAAATTCTTCAGCAATCACGACTTGCTCTGTCAGGTGACTTTCGAGCGTGAGTGTAGTATTATTTTTTGTAAAATAATCATTTAAAAAAGTCAGTAAATTTTCTGGGTGATAGATGGTTTTGTATGGCGCAGTTGTCCACCCCCCAGCCCCCTCCAAAGGGGGAGATAGAGTTGTGGTGCTGCCCTCCAAAGGGGGAGATAGAGTTGTGGTGCTGCCCTCCAAAGGGGGAGAATCAGACGCAAGATGTTTTTCGCGCAGCGAAAAATCTCCCCCTTCGGAGGGGGCTGGGGGGTGGACAACATCCACCGGAAAACCAATGCCTTCGCGGATGTCTCCAAGTCGGCGTAGATATTGTATTTTTTCTTCTTCCGAATAATTTGTCCATTCATTAGCAGTGATACGCAAGCGAAAAAATGCTGCATCGACAGCCTCCGAAAATCGGGTCTCACCTTCGCGCTCATCTATAATCGCGACACCAATTGACGAGCCTTGATTGGCAGGTCGAATGACTATCGGAAAACCTGTTTTTTCAATAATATTTTTATAAAAATCATTCGACACACCTTGCGTCCATTCGCCCTTTTTAATCTCTATAATATTCGGACAAGGAAAGCCCGCAGCACTCATTATTTTTTTCTGAAATGCCTTGTCCATACCAATACTCGACGCACGTATGCCACTGCCTGTATAGGGAATATTGAGGGCTTCGAGCAAGCCTTGAATCTGTCCGTCCTCACCAAAATTGCCATGCAAAGCCAAGAATGCCACGTCCATTAAATCAGCAAGTTCGATGAGTGCAATGGGTCGTCCGACTTGGCGCATCATAGCATCGCGGGCATCGGGTGCGAGGTCGGCAAGGCTTTCGAGATAGACCTGAAATTGGTTGGGCGAATCGGGCAAAGCACTCACCGGCGGATAGAAGTCACGTATTGTACCTTTATATACATATTGCCAATCTAATAATATAAAATTACGGTGACTATCCACAAAAAGCGGCACTGCCTCAAACAGAGATTTGTTGAGGTTGTCATAGACCGTCCTGCCACCTGCAAAAGAGATTTCGCGCTCGCGTGAGGGTCCGCCAAAGATGATTCCTACTTTCAGCAATGAAGTTTTTTTTTGTACTCGTACAGGCGATTTTAATCGCCATGTGTCGTATATTTATCGGTAAATTTATTCCAACAAGGCGACTGAAGTCGCCTGTACAGATGCAAAAATACGGTTTATTTACGAGACCGAAAGGAGAATTAACAGGCTTTTAACTTGAAATCAAAGTAATAAATTATGAAAAAGTTAAAAGCCATAGTTTTTTACCAGATTCCGAATGATGTCACCTACATTTGAATGATAGAACAAAAAGGAGAATTATGAATAAACAAACAAAATCAGCTTATGCTAGCACAAAAACCTGTATTTTTTTCTCCTTTAAGGATATTGACCTTTATCATTGTAATTTTTTTGACGTTTCATATAGGTTTCACTAATTATCGCCATCGGGGAGGTGACATTTTCACCTATACCCATATATATTATACCTTTGGTTTTTTAATATTGGTATTTGGCATCCTGAAATGTCTTTTCCATTTAGCCAGGGTTGAACTAAAAGCCTTATTATTTACAGCACTTGCAACAGCCATTTATGTAGGTATTGTTTTTACTGGTAATACGGTGTGTGATAAGATGAAAGAATATCATAAGAGTGAGCAGTTTCAAACGAAAACACATGAGAAAAAATTATACCGTATAAACGATATGATTGCCACAGAGCCAAATAATGATATGCTTTTTTTAGAACGGGGAAGACTTCGTAAAAGTTATAAGCAGAACGAAAAAGCAATAGAAGATTTTGAGACAGCACTTGATATGAATCCCCAAAATAATCAAGCACTTGTCGAAATGATAAATTATTATAGAACAATTCAAGACTACGAAAAAGAATTGGAAATGCTTGAACACGCCTTTGCGAATACCTCCAATAAGTTCTTCAAATCGCGTATTGATGATGTAAAAAAACAAATCAACGCGACTAAAAATGAACAAAACGAATAAATCCAACAACACGAATCCGTATATTTGCCAAAAATCGGTAAAAGATGACTAAACAAAACGACAATCCGCCCGCCACCGACCCGAATGACGACTACATTGGCAATATGTGGGGCTGGAAATTTTCGTGGATTAGTCTCGGTTTAATTTTATTTACGATGTGTATCGTCATTTACAGAGGCGAAGATGCTTTTGAGGATGCCAAACAAGAAAATTTATTCGAAATTCAAAATCCGCATATTAAGAGGGATAGTTTATAGTTCATGGTTCATGGTTCATAGACAGACGCGAGAAAAATTATAGGCTATCAACCATGAACCATGAACTATAAACTATGAACCATCAACTATGAACTTCGTAAAATATCAGGGAACGGGTAATGATTTTATCATCATTGATGACCGCGAGGAGCGCATTGGGCGTACACAAACAGATTTGATTCGGCAGTGGTGCGACCGTAAATTTGGTATCGGTGCAGATGGTTTGATTTTACTGCGCGACCATGCCAAACACGATTTTGAAATGGTGTATTTTAATGCCGACGGACGCGAGAGCAGTATGTGCGGCAATGGCGGACGCTGTATCGTGGCTTTTGCCAAAAAGCTACAACTCATTGATAATCAATGTATTTTTATGGCAATAGACGGTTTACACGAAGCACGTATCAATGGAGAAAAAGTGGAACTTAAAATGACCAACGTGAGCGAAACGGAAGTGGGCGAAGGCTTTTATTCTATCGATACAGGGTCGCCGCATTATATCAAATTTGTGGATGATATTGATGCGGTAGATGTGTTTGCGGAAGGTCGGCGCATTCGTAATAGTGCGCGTTTTAAAGCGGAAGGGATTAATGTGAATTTTGTCGCCCGACATGGCAATGGCATCAAAGTATTGACCTACGAGCGCGGTGTGGAGGATGAAACCCTCTCTTGCGGTACGGGTGTAACCGCAGCAGCATTGGCGTATTATCTTGAAACGGGCTACAGTGCCGGTTTTTCGATTCCGGTGACGACTAAAGGCGGCAGTCTGGAGGTACGTTTTCAACCGAAAGATGAAGGATTTGCAGATATATGGTTGTGCGGACCTGCTGTTGAGGTATTTAAGGGGAGTATTGAGTTGGCGAGTAGCGAGTAGCGAGTTTACGAATTTGCGAGTTACGGGTTGGGAGTTGTGCGTCATAATATCACACAAAACATTTAAATCAAACAAACATGTCGAGAAAGTCTCATAGTTTATTTAGCGGAAAAAGTATTTTGAGTTTTATTGCGCTCGTTGTAGTGGCGATATATGGATTTTTTGAGTTGGGTACGGATAGTTCGGAAGACCATTATACGGTTAATCCGCCGACCAAAAATAGTCGTGTCGATAAAGACCAAAACGGCAGGACGGTCAATGCGCCTAAGTTGTCGGATTATTACGATGTGAGTGATGTGCGATATAAAGGTAAAAAATTGATATTGACGAAACACGCCCGATGTCGCATGGGCTGTCGGGAAATTGATGCTTTTGAAGTCGGAGAAATTCTGGAACATGGCAAAATCAACCGCCGAAAAAGCGACTCCAATGCCCAACCTTGCCCGACCTACGCCCTCGAAGGCAAATCAAGAGACGGGCAGACCGTCCGCGCCGTCATTGCCGACTGCGATAACAAAGTCAAGTTGATTACTGTTATAGATTTGGATAATTATTATAAATGTAGTTGTAAGTGAGTAGCGAGTAGTGAGTAGAGAGTAGCGAGTAGAGAGAGTGTGAATAGTGAGTTTTACATTCGCCAATTATCCACACTTCAAATATGCTCTCTCCCAAATTCTTTATAAAATGGATTAATAAATTTTTCATTTTTGGAATAAATTGCAAAAACAATTTCCCTAAATTCATCTTTAAATTTACCTTCAATAATGCTTTTAAAATACTGGGCAATGAGTACAGGATCGTTTTGAAATACTCCACACCCCCAAGCCCCCAATACGATAGATTGATGCTGATGTGCAAGTGCAATCGCCAATACTTTTTCAATTCTTCGCTTCATTACAGTTTCAACTTCTGACATTCTATGCCTTTCTTTTCTTCTTACTACACCTGTATTGACTGCCGGAGCAGTGATAATACCACAAGATACCAACTCATTCATGTTTTCCCCTTCTTCGTTTTTGATAATAGGTACATTAGGGCTGTATATCATATAATCGGTATAAAAACAGGATCCTATTTCCCTGTTTGTTTCATAATACGCAGTTGATTTGATAAGACTTTTATACGATCCTGTCGATCTAGCAAGACTTTCTTCCTGTGCTTGACTACCACCTAAAAATCCACCACCCGGATTTTTAGCTGAAGCAAAATTCAGACACAAAACATCCTCATTTCCCGATTTGATTAAGTCTCTTGTAGCATCTAATGTCGTCTGATTGGTAACTATTATTTTTGTTGGATGATTTAGCTTATGTACAACTCTTTTCTGTAATAATTCGTCCGATTCACTAGGGCTATAAATCTTTGTGTTAGCTTCGCAAGCCTCTTGCAATTCTTTGATGTGAATGATTTTATTATTCGGTGATGTAAAATATCCTTGTTCGAGTATCTCCAAAGTTTCTTCTGCCAATTTTTTTCTTCCTTGTCTATTCATGGTTTTAAATTTTGAAAATTATTTTCATCCATAACAATTACTGACACCAAATAATTCCATTTATTGCGACAAAAAAAATTCACATTCGCCAATATCCACACTTCAAATACGCTCCTTCCGGGAAAGTAATTGGATGGTCAATATCGTGATAAGTCTGTTCGATAAGTTTATAGGAATGGCGTGCAGATGCGATACCTTTTTCTGATATATCAAAAAATTGTTCGGCATTAATCCTTGAAGAACAAGATGCTAAAGTCAGTATTCCACCTTTACGCACCAATCTCGCGCCCAATCCGGCAAGTCTTTTATAGCTATGCAGAGCTTTTTCGATTTCCTTCGCTCGCTTTGCAAATGAAGGCGGGTCTATCACCACAATATCAAAACGCCTCCCCTCTCCTATCAGATTTTCCATACTTTCAAAAGCATCTGCCACGAGGGTTTTGTGTGTACCTGTATGTGGATTTAGCGCAGCATTCTGGCTTGCCATATCAAGGGCTTGGCGGCTGATGTCAAGGCTCGTGACTTCGGTAGCTCCACCTGCAAGTGCATGTACCGAGAACCCTCCGGCGTAGGCAAATACATCCAACAGGGTTTTGCCTTTGGCAAGTTCGCCGATGCGTTTGCGGTTGTGGCGGTGGTCAAGGAAGTAACCGGTTTTGTGTCCGCGTACTACATTGGCGGCAAAAGATAATCCATGCTCCCGAAATATGACGACCTCATTTTCTAAATTGCCATAAATAACCTGTCCATCGGATAAACCCACAGTATTATTTTCTAATTGGCGACTGAGGCGAAGCACCACAGCCCGACACTTTGAAGTATCGACAAGCGATTCTACAATATCATTCAAATAAGGTAGCCATATCCATGAATATAATTTGATGACGAGTACATCCGCATACACATCGGCAATCAATCCGGGAAAAGCGTCATTTTCACCATAAATCAAACGGTAACTATCAGTATCGGTTTTTAGTAAAGGTTTTCTAATCGTTTGTGCATCAGTTATTTTTATACTAAAAAAATCTTTATTGATAGTTGCGGCTGTATGGTGTTGAATGATTTTGATGCGAATAGGTGAGTCGGGGTCGTAGAGTCCGCAGGCGAGGAATTTATTTTTTTTGTTGTCAAAAATAATGGCTAAATCACCTGATTTTCCTGCTTGATTTTGTTTGGCAATACCTTCGTCAAAGACCCAAGGATGTCCGCGTTTGACCATGCGCTCCGCAGCGGGTTTGAGTTTTATAGCAAGGCGATTGGTTTGGATTTTAGGAAATATCAAAGTATGTTATGTTTGTCAAATATTTTTGTGCAAATTTACAAAAAAATGAACGGAATGACAGGAGGACCAGAAGCCAAACTTAGCAAATTACTCAGATTAACACGATTTTTTTGGCATGTTTAGATTTACTAGACTTTGGATATTGGGGAATTAAGAAATTTGGTATTAGGTAAGCCATTTTTTATGGTTCTACTGAAATAAGGGCATTTTTAAATTATTTTATAATAAAAAATATTTATAAATAATTAATTTTTAATAATAAATAAATTATAAAATAATTTTAATTAATTAAAAAACGGCTATATTTCAGTGCGACCTTTTATCAAATAATTATAAAATTAAATTAAATAAATATTTTTTAATTTTAATGAAAATAAAATACTTGATAATCAATTACTTATGATATAAAACCGAATTTCCCAGTTACCTAATTTCCTCTGTCCAAAGTCTAGTAGATTTACCATAAAAGTAGTTGACACTTTTTCACGCAGAGAACGCAGAGTTCGCAGAGGGGTAATCATTAAATCTCTGCGTGATTACTCAATTTGAAGTGTTCACTGTATTCCTAAATATGATTTTTTTATATAAAAAAATATTTCATAAAAAGCATTTTTTACATTTTAATATAAATGACAAAACAATGTTTTAATACAATTAAAAAAATATTACATTTGTATCATTCTCCGAAAATTCACGTCTAAAAAATCCTTTCTAAACACAGATTTCCAAATAACATAGAACATGAATTTTGAGCTTAGAGGAACTCCCTACCTATTGCGATTTCGTAATTCGTTGACTCATGATTCGTTTTACAAACAACGGTAGTGCTATAAATGTAATGCCCTTACTTGCCTTGCATTTTGGAAATGCAAGGCAAGTTGCCCGACTTTCAGCATTACATTTGCAGGACTACCCAAACAACTAATAATCAATGATTTATTAGTTTATTTGGCTATCAGTTCATGGTTGGACAGTTCATAGTTATCATAATAACCTGAATTTCATCCCGATAGCTATACGGGATTGTAACTCACTGATTATCAAACTGTCCAACATTAGGTGCATAGCCGTTTATTTACTTGTCAAATAATTATGAATCGAACCACTACATTACACCAATTAAGTATTCTATCGGACTTTGGAGAAAGGAAATTGGAGAATTAGGAAATTAGGTAAACCCCTCTTTTTTAGATTTTTACAAAAAATAATTAATTATATGTTTTATTTAATTAATAAAATTTATTTAATTGATTATCAATGAGTTACGATTTTAAACCGAGTTTCCCAATTTCCTAATTCCCATTTTGTCCAAAGTCTAATATTCTATATAACTAATATAAACTTTACTAAATGAATTTTTTAAAAAATGCTTATTGTATGCTCATGCTGATTTCCATGAGCTACGCCGTTCATGCACAAACACCTTGTGGCGGTGGTTCTGCCGGAAGCTACCCTTGTAATGGTATTGATTTGATGTCATTTACACCACTTTCTGCTATGGGTTCTTCTGCATCAAATGATATTTGGGGATGGACAAGCCCCAATACAGGCAGCGAGTATGTCCTGCTTGGGCTAGCTGATGGTACAGGCTTTTTCAACATTGATGACCCCGTAAATCCGGTATTTCTCGGAAAATTGCCAACACAAACCAGCAACAGTCAGTGGCGCGACATTAAGGTACACAACAACCACGCTTTTATCGTCAGTGAAGCAGGTGGTCATGGAATGCAGATCTTTGACCTTTTGCAACTAGACGGTCAAACAAGTCCGCAAACATGGTCGAATACTGCATATTTCAACGATGGCGGCAATGGAGCTACCTTTGGAAATGCCCATAATATTGTCATCAATGAAGGTTCGGGCTACGCTTACGTGGTCGGTTCGGGACGGTGCAGCGGTGGCTTGTTGGCAGTGGACATCAGCAACCCGACCAATCCATCTTTTGCCGGATGCTTTAGCTCAGACGGCTATACGCATGATGCTCAATGTGTCAACTACATCGGACCTGACCCGCAGTATCAAGGCACAGAAATTTGTTTTAATTCCAATGAAAATACCGTAACCATAGTAGATGTGACGGACAAAACAGATATGACACAGATTTCGCGCACGCCTTACAGCGGCTCGCGTTACACGCATCAAGGCTGGGTGACGGAAGACCACCAATACTACCTGATGAATGATGAACTCGACGAATCGGGCAACAACCACAATACACGCACCTATATCTGGGATATACGCGACCTCGACAATCCCGTTTTACTCAACAATTATCAGGCACAGGTAGCCTCTATTGACCACAATTTGTATATCAAAGGCAACCTGGCTTATTGCTCCAACTACACTTCAGGCGTACGGGTTTTGGATATTACCAATATCGCTTCGGGAACCCTCACAGAGTTTGCTTTTTTCGATACTTATCCATCGAGCAACGGTGCGAGTTTTAACGGCACTTGGAGTAATTACCCTTATTTTGCCAGTGGCGTTATTGCTGCAAGTGGTATTGGCGAGGGGCTGTTTTTATTAAAATTTCAAAATCCGGCATGTGCCGATGGTGTTCAAAACAACGGTGAAACGGGTATAGACTGCGGTGGTGTATGTGCCGCATGTCCTACATGTAGTGACGGTCAGCAAAACGGAGACGAAACCGGTATTGATTGCGGTGGCTCAAGCTGTGCAATATGTCCTCCTTGTAGCGGTGTCACATTGGATATTCTTCTGGACGATTATCCGGGTGAAACTTCATGGTCTATCTTAGATGCTAATGGAAATATTATGGCTTCCGGCAGCGGTTATAGTACCGCAGGTACTAATGTGATAGAAGAAGCCTGTCTGATTTCGGGCTGTTATGATTTCGTTATCAACGATAGTTTTGGCGATGGTATCTGCTGTGGATACGGCAACGGCTCTTATGCTCTTACAGGCAGTGACGGCACTGTGCTGGCTTCCGGTGGTCAGTTTGCAAATAGCGAAACGACCAATTTCTGTATGGAGGCTTCGCCGACCTGTGCGGGTGTTGACCTTGATATTAATTTTGATAGTACACCTGCTCAAACCAGTTGGGAAATCGTAGATGCTAACGGTGCCGTAGTTGCTTCGGGTGACGGTAGCGGACAATTAGGTAACGGCAATATGACAGATAACGCTTGTTTGCTTGATGGTTGTTATACACTGAATTTCTACGACAGCGTTGGTAACGGTATGTGCCCATTCCAGAGTACAGCGGCGAGCAGCGGTACATTTATTACGCCCGGTACACTGATTGCAGCCGGTAGTGTGGTTGCAACTTTAGGTACGGTAGTCACACCCGGTTTGTGTGGAAATTATACCCTCAGCGATGCGAATGGCGCGACTTTGGCTTCCGGTGGTGGCGGCTTTGGAAGCACACAGAGCCGCAACTTCTGCCTCTCAGGTGGTCTTTCACCATTATTGCAAGAAGGCGAAGGTATTTACAGCCGTCTATCTTCGGGTATCATTTCGGGTATGGCTGTACAGCCCAATATCGTTAATGATGAACTCACTGTCCGTTATGAATTGGATACGCCTGCCGAAGCTGAATTATACATCATTGACATCAATGGTGAGCTACTTCAACAACGTACACAAGGCGAGTACGACCTGCAACAAGCCCGCTTCAATGTCAGCGAACTACCCGCAGGTTTTTACTTTGTACAATTGGTTTCAGCCGAATCTATGATGGTAAGAAAATTTGTCAAGCAATAGAAATAGTAATTCGTAATTCGTTGACTTGTAATTCGTTTTATAAAAAATGGGCTACCCGTCTAACGCCGGACAGAGCTGATATTCAAGGACTTATGTTTTCTTTTGCGTGGTTCTTTGAACCCTGTCACATTTTGGCAAAGGAATTCAAAGAGGTCGGGAAATTCCTTGTCAAATAATCGTTGTGCAGGTG
>CALIZI010000124.1 GCA_938028705.1 uncultured Saprospiraceae bacterium
ATTAAAATAGGGTACACTCGTCAGACGAATATTTTTATAGTAAACCACCGTTTGATTGCCTAAATATCCGATTTTAACAAAGGGATTCGTCAGACGAGTATCGCTTTTAGGCGCATCCTATTTTTCTCGAACACCACCAAATACCTTAAACACCAATAAACAGAGTGAAAAGGTTATCTTATGTATAGTGTTTTTTTTTAAAATTGTATTTGAAATTAATAATGTGGAACTACGTAAAGCTCCGATTGACAATACAATATTGCAGGTTATTTTAGCTCCATTCAATTACAAATTATCGTATTTTCCGCAAGAAATATCTTATTAAATATTTTTTATTGAATTTTAATTAAATTTAAAATATTGATAATTAGTGTTTTATAAAAATAATAATAATGAATTTAATTAATAAATTCATATAACTTACACTATATTTATCTTACAATTATTTACCTTAAATCTGATTTTTTGTTAATTCCGTCTAAAAACCACCCATAAATTTTAAATGCAACCTTCAATTAACTATCTTGTCATTTCATATTTATCAATCCCTTCATTTAATGGTGAATTTTTTGATAAGTAAGTGATGCTTCCGATATTCACTCACTCAAAATTCACCCATCTATTCATTATTTGACTATGAAAAATCATTTAAAAAGAAGAGACTTTATCAAAGTTGCCGGAATGGGTTTGGGAGCTATGGCGGTTCCTGTTTCTGTCTTTGGCAATTCCGTTCCTTTGGATTATTCGGGCGGTACATTTGATACGGTACTCAACAAAAAACTCGCTGATGTTGCGCTCAATGCAGCACGGATGACGGGTGCCTCTTATGCCGATGTGCGTATAGGTCGCTACTTGAATCAGTACGTGTTTACACGCGAAGAAAAGGTACAAAACATCGTCAACACCGAATCTTACGGTGCGGGTGTGCGTGTCATTGCCAACGGTACATGGGGCTTCTCTGCCACCAATGACGTGACCGCCGACGGCATCGCCAAAGCTGCCAAACGCGCCGTAGCCATTGCCAAAGCCAATGCCGGATTGCAAATCGAAACCCTCGAACTCGCGCCTGTAAAAGGACATGGCGAGGTAGAATGGAAAACGCCGATTGTACGAAACGCCTTTGAAGTGCCTGTGGCAGAGAAGGTCGATTTATTGCTCAATGCCAACCAAGCGGCAATGGACAATGGCGCATCTTTCATTGAGTCTGCCTTGTTTTTTGTCAATGAGAAAAAGTATTTTGCTTCTACCGAAGGCTCGTATATCAATCAGGATGTACACCGCGTATGGCCCAATTTTACGGTGACGGGTACGAACAAAGAATCCGGTAAATTCAAGACCCGACAATCCATGAGTGCGCCGGTGGGTATGGGCTACGAGTACCTCATCCCTAAGAAGGAAGACCAAATAGAAGGCGTGGCTGGTATGACGCTCTACCGCAAGAGTTACGACATTGTAAAAGACGCAACGGATGCTGCCAAACAAGTCACCGAAATGCTGACAACGGCAAAATCCGTAGAGCCGGGCAAATACTCTTTGGTGCTGGAACCCAATCACTTAGGTTTGACCATTCACGAATCGGTCGGGCATCCGTTGGAGTTGGATCGTGTGCTTGGCTATGAAGCCAATTATGCCGGAACCAGCTTTGCCACGCTCGATAAATGGAAAACTAAATCCTTCAATTACGGTAGTAAAATCGTTAATCTGTTTGCAGATAAAACGCAGGTCGGTTCGCTTGGTGCAGTGGGTTATGATGACGAAGGTGTGAAGTGTAAAAAATGGGATTTGGTACGCGATGGTATCTTGGTCAACTATCAGGCTATCCGCGACCAAGCCAAAATTATCAACGAATCTGCCTCGCATGGCTGTTGTTATGCCGATAGTTGGAACTCGGTGCAGTTTCAGCGTATGCCCAATGTCTCGCTCGAACCGGGCAAGGACAAATACAGCGTACAAGATATGATTCGTGATGTGGATAAAGGCATTTATATCGCAGGTCGCGGTTCGTATTCGATTGACCAACAACGCTATAATTTCCAATTCGGCGGTACGGTATTTTACGAAATCAAAAATGGTAAAATTACCAATATGTTGAATGACGTTGCCTACCAATCCAATACGCAAGAGTTTTGGAATTCATGTACCAAAATATGCGACGAAAGCGACTACCGCATGTTCGGTTCGTTCTTCGACGGCAAGGGGCAACCCGGTCAAATCAGTGCAGTATCACATGGTAGTTCTACCACAAGATTTGATGGTGTGAATGTGATTAATACAGCACGCAAGATATAAATGAAAAATTTAAAATGTAAAATATTAAATGTAAAAGTGTAGGACGTATTTTTTCTTTTAATTTATAAAAAGTGAATTTTAATAAATTAAAATTTAAAAATATTTTTATATAAAAATTATTTTAAATAAAAAATATAAATCTACCTAAATTGAATTTGAATATTGTGCATTTTATTTCATTTAAATGAAGACGTAATACGAATTTATATTTTAAATAAATTATAAAAAAAATAATGTAAAATTAATTGTAAATAAATAGTTTAAAATAATTCACTTGCGGATTACTTTTACATTTTACATGTATTATTTTACATTTTACATTAAAAAACATGGCTGTTTTAAATAAAAAAGAAGCTCGCGCGATACTCGAAAAAGTCGTGAAGCTATCCAAAGCCGACCACCTTGAAGTCTCGCTCGACGGCGGGGTGAACGGCAATATACGCTACGCCAGAAATACAGTAACCACAAGCGGAATTGAGGAAAATATCTCGCTTGGTGTGACGGCTGCCTTTGGGAAAAAAATCGGTACGGCAACCATCAATGAGTTGGATGATGCCTCGCTCGAAAGGGTGGTCAGGCGTGCGGAAGAACTCGCGCAACTCTCGCCCGAAAGCCCGGAATATATGGAACCGCTCGGACCGCAAGAGTACGCCGAGCAACCCAATATGTTTGTGCAATCAACGGCGGATATTAGTCCTGAATTAAGGGCAGAAATCGCTAAGAAAAGTATTGAAATGACGAAAGCAAAAGGACTCGTTGGTGCGGGTTTTTTGGAAGATGGTCAAAATTTTAATGCGATTATGAACTCGAAAGGCTTGTTTGCTTATGAGAAAAGTACAAGTGCAGATTTTACGCTGACAGTACGCACAAAGGACGCAACGGGTTCAGGTTGGGTGACGCGCGATTATAACGATATTACGAAATTTGATATTGAAGAAGCTACGGAAATTGCTATGCAGAAAGCCGCAGATTCGGCGGATGCAAAAGCGATAGAACCGGGCAAATATACGGTTATTTTGGAACCTGCCGCGGCGATTGGTTTGTTGCGACGTATGTTTTGGAATCTTAATGCAAGGTCTGCTGATGAAGGGCGTTCTTTTATGTCCAAAAAAGGTGGTGGTACGAAATTAGGTGAGCAAATCGTGGATAAACGTGTCAATCTCTATTCCGATCCGTTTCATCCTGATGTACCGGGTTCTACTTGGTCGAATAATGGTTTGCCGATACAGAAAATGGACTGGATACGCGATGGCATGGTGAAGAATTTGCGCTATGGTCGCTATTGGGCAAATGAAAAAGGTGTAACACCTGTTCCGTTTCCAAGTAATGCGATTATGGAAGGCGGTGACGCTTCGATTGAGGATATGATTCGCAGTACCAAACGTGGTGTATTGGTGACTCGCTTGTGGTATATTCGCAGCGTAGATCCGCAGACCTTACTCCATACGGGCTTGACCCGCGATGGTACATTTTATATCGAAAATGGCAGGATTAAACATCCGGTCAAGAATTTCCGTTTCAACGAAAGTCCGATTATCATGCTTAATAATCTGGACATGCTCGGTAAACCACAACGCATCAACGGCAATATGATTCCACCGATGAAAGTGCGTGATTTTACCTTTACGAGTTTGTCGGATGCGATTTAATCGTTAGAATTTTGAACCACGAAGCGCACTGAGAACACGAAAGTCGAACAGACGCAAAGGACACTAATTTATTTTATAAAATATTGATTATAAACACTTTATGTTCTTTGTTTTCTTTTGCGTCAGTTCGACTTTATCCCGAAAGCTTTCGGGATTAGTGCGCTTAGTGGTTCAAAATATCATTAGCTCATTTTTTTAAATTCTCCCTTGCAATCCTCAACAAATATTCAAAATCTTCATCATTACGGATACTATCCAAACTACTGTCATTTTCCAGCCATTCCACATCATCAAATCCTGATTCGACGGCTATTTTGAGTGCTTGTATGGCTTCGTAAGTCTTATTTTGCAGAGCATACCACAATCCCCAATTGCGGTGATGCCAGTAATCGTCGGAGAGCAAGGATTGATACATTTCAAAGGCAATTTTGGCTTTGTCAAACTGACCGTTTTTGGCATAAGCCACACCTATATTATTGTGATAATTTTCTTGCATAAGTTCGGGTGACAAGGCAATGGATGTTTGGTATGCCTCAATTGCCTCTGGATAATTGCCCAAATAGTAGTGACAAAGCCCGATACTTTCCCAATTTTTACCTGTCTCCAATTCCTCATTTAATTCAGTGAAACGCGATAGAGCTTCTGCATAATTTTTTTCAAGATGTAAGATACTAAAAGCCACAGAAAGTTCCGAAACGACTGCTCCTTCATCATAGACAACTTTGCTACTTGTCGGATCCGTTGAAGCATAGCCCTGCGGTCGTTCCTCTAATTTTTTCTTCAAAAAATCAACGGATTCTTGGTAATAGGCAAATTCCTTTTTGTACTGTTCATTTCCGTGTAAAATTATAGTGGCATCCTCATAATAGCCCAGTGCCAATTGGTATTTTCGTGAGGCTTCATAAATCGCTGCTATCTCACCGTAAGCCATTGCCAAATCAGCGTGTTCGATATCCGGTTCATCTTTCAAAACCTGTATAATCTGCTCTTGATATTTCACAGCTTTGAGGTAGAGTTTCAGTGCTATGCAGGTTTTCACCATGTTGCGGTAAGGCACGACCAAGTCAGTTGTTGCCAATTTTTTTTCTTGAATGGCAAGGGCTTTTTGTTGGTATTTTAATGCTTTTTTATATTCCTTCAATGTGTAGGCGACTTGTCCGGCTTGGGTGTAGTAAGCCGCCAATTTCAACTTGTTTAAATCATGTTTTTCATATAATTTTATGATTTTTTTGTAATTATCCAGCATTTCATAATGTTCGGATGCTGATAATGCCTCACTGATTCGGGCTTCATAAGTTGCAATAGTTTGTGTGATTTTTGCGTCTGACTTTTTTTGACCAAAGGCGGTCAATGCAGAAAGCAGAAAAAGGCATAGATAGTATGATATTTTTTTCATTGTGGTATTTTTAGTGAATAAGAATATATTTAAATGAGAATTAAATTTAAATAAAAAATATAATAATAAGTTTACATTTTGTGTTCAAAAATAGTAAAAAAATCTTTTATAAAAGGTTGTTTGGAAATTATTAATTTCTATTATAAAAAAAATAAGCCTTGATATTGTTCAGAATATCAAGGCTTAAAAATAGATAAAAACTTTGATATATTTTAATTCACTACAATAATACGCTGATTAAACGTCTTGCTATTTGCCTCAATTCTGATTAAATACATCCCTGCATGGTGTAGTTGAAGTTCGGTGAAAGCAGTATTTACGCTCATCGTTTGTACCAATTGCCCGACAGTATTATATACCATAATATTTGCATTGGATGCTTGTTCATTCAATTGAATATTTACGCGACCTTCCGTTGGATTTGGAAAAATGACAGCCGCTAAATCATTTTTATCCGCTTCAAAAACACTGGTGACAAAAGGCGCGTCTCCCGTAGCGATAGCGTAGGTAGCACCTTGCACCGGAACGACATTAAACGTAACATCACTAGCACTCACTGCGTCTGCATTGGCGATAGCGACAAAGTTAGCCGTAGGTGCTTCTTGTTCCAAAAGTGTATATCGTTCTGCGTCTAGTCCTGTGGGAAGTGCTGTGCCACCACCTGCGGCATTATCCAAATTAAAAGTCATATTCGGCGTAATATTTCCGAAAACAGTAGCCGACCATGTGCGTGCTGTACGCATACTATTGGCAGGCGAGTTGGCGGGGAGTTCACTCGTTGTTGTGCCTGTGCCGCCGTTGTGTCCCCAGATGACATAAGCCGAAGTATCTTGTCCGTTGAAATTAGAGGCGAGGCTCAAACCATTGTCTGTATCCACAACACGCGGGTCTTGAAGGAAGGCATTGGAGGAAAACCAAATGCCGTTGAGGTCGTCCATACTTTGTGTAACTGCATCAGCGATAACACATTCAGAATCAATAAAATTGCTATCGTCCATACCGATTTTAGTGCAATTATTTCCGGCAGAAGAGAGGTCAGCGACAACATTAGTTCCATCGTCATTATCGAAATTTTGATACAAAACCAAACCGGCTTCCGTACCCGTCAGATTCTTAAACATATTGCCTTTGATGTCTTCAGCACTACGTTCTACATTCCAAAGTCGTATCTCATCAATAGAACCGAATGCCATAAACGCATCCATATTGCCCCAAGGACCTACGCCAATAATCAAATCGGCAGCCGAAGTGACAATATTTCCGTTAGCGGCTTGTTCGTGTGCCAATGTGCCATTGAGATAAGCCCGATACATACCCGTTGCATTATAAGTAACGGCTATATGATGCCAAGTCGAAACGGGTGGGATAAAACCTTCTTCAAATTTCTGATTGCCGGGTGTCCAGATTTCAGGATTGATTCTCGAATTGGCGATCCCAATCAAATAACCATTATTGAAAACGGCACCGGTAGAGTTGATTTTTCCGATGATTTTTTGGTTATCTGAAGGAATAGCTGCCTTGAACCAAAATTCAGCCGTCATTGCCTCGTCCACCGCAAGTGATGGGGCATTGCCGCAATTAAAAAAGCGAATAACACCCTGACCGGAACCGGGAGAATTAAAGACATCCACGTCTGCAAAGTAAGTCTTGCCGCCCGGATTTTGGGCATTGGCATGAATCGCAAAGCACAGCATTAGAGCTGTTAGAAAGTAAAAGTGTTTCATAGTTATAATAAATAATTTTGAATGAATGAATTATGAATGAATGAATTCAATGTGTTCGCCAAATTGAGTATTGAGTGTTTTTTGATTATTAATTAAACATAATTTTAATTTATATTAATTTAAAAATTAATTATTTACAAAAATAAAAATAAATAAATTACTCGCGTTCGATTTGTAATTTTTAATTTGGCGAACATATTGTGAACTGGACTTTGGACATTTTGGAAATTAGGTAACTGGGAAATTCGGGTTTAAATCATAAGTAATTGATTATCAGTTATTTTATTTTTATTAAGGTAAAAAATATTCAATTAATTAAATTTTATAATTATTTGATAAAAAACAA
>CALIZI010000125.1 GCA_938028705.1 uncultured Saprospiraceae bacterium
CTAAGTGACAACTCTTTAAGAAATGGGCTATCAACGCAAGGTCTCCAAGCTGTTCGCTTTGTATTTGCATCCGTTTTTGTCAAAGAACTTCAATATCGAGCAGAACTCGAAAAAATTTAACAGAAATGTGAGTTTTACATTTATTATTTTACATTTTACATTACAATAACGATTTTCACCTTATAGTACAGATGAGTGACTAATCCAATGCTTTCAAGACTTCTATACTATCTGATTATCAAGCCATTATCGCTATTGCCGATGTGGTTGTTGTATCGCGTTTCCGACCTGATTTTTGCTGTCGTTTACTACCTGATTTCTTATCGTAAGAAAGTGGTCATTGAAAATCTGACCCGTTCTTTTCCGAAAAAATCAAAGCAGGAAATCCGGCAAATCACTAAGCAATTTTACCGGCATTTTTGTGATATTATAGTGGAAAGTGTCAAGCTATTTAGCATTTCGGATGCAGAAGCATTGCGGCGGTGTACACCTTCGGGTACAGAACTATTGCACCGCTTACACGCCGAAGGACGCAGCGCGATCATCATTGCAGGACATTATAATAATTGGGAACTGGCAGTGCTGCGATTTAAGCCGCTTGTGCCACATCGGGTATTGGGGATTTACTCGCCCATGAAGAATGTTTTTTTTAATCAAAAAATCTATAAATCACGTACAAAATTTGGTTTGGAACTCGTCTCTGTGAAGGATGTAAAAACAACTTTTGAAGCCTTAAAAAATGAAGCAAATATCATGGTTTTTGGTGCCGACCAATCGCCTTCCCGTACTTCCAAAAACCATTATTGGACAACATTTCTGAATCGAGATACAGCCGTTTTTTACGGTGCCGAAAAGTACGCACATACATACAATCTGCCCGTCATTTTTGCTAAAATTAATAAAATCAAACGCGGTTATTACAAATTTGAATTAATACTCATAGAAGAAAATCCAGCAGATACGCCTTACGGTGAAATTACCGAAAAACACGTCCGCTTGCTCGAACAACAAATTACAGCACAACCCGAATATTGGCTTTGGACACATAAACGCTGGAAAATTAAAAGGGAGCTAGTGATTCGTGATTAGTTTATTTTTGGTAAAAATAGTTGACACTTTTTTGAAATGTAAAATGTAAAATAATAAATGTAAAATGTAAAAGTGCTTGTAGTACGTGTACAATACATTTTATTTTTTTTATTGTTTAAAAAATTAAAAATCAATAAAATAGAAATACCTCGCGTCCTACAACTTTTACATTTTACATTTATTATTTTACATTTTACATTATTTTAATTTGAAGATAAAGGTGTCAACTGCAACTCTAAATATGCCAAATATTATTTTCAATAAAAACTAATCACTCACCTACTTCTGTGCTTTTGAAATCAGGAATATGGTAATAACGATAAATATAAGGTTGGGAATCCACACACCAATTTGAGGAGGGAGTCCTGCATTGGTAGAGAATGTGGTAGAAAACTTAGATAAGAAAATATACGAACCACCTAATGCTGCCCCCAATGCCAAGTGAAGTCCCATACCGCCACGTACCTTACGCGAAGCCACTGCCAGACCAATGAGTGTCAGGATAAATATCGTAAAAGGCTCGGCACTCCGGCGGTGCAATTCGACTTCAAATTTTTCAAAATTGGCTGCCCCGCGCTGCCGTTCTCTATCCACAAATACTTTCAATTCCGGTGTCGTCATGGCTTCTTTGAGGTTGTCGCGCCGTTCTATATCGGCGGGTGTGAAGGCGAGTGTGGTGTCCATTTGTCTGCCGGAAATCAGGCGTTCATTCATACCGTCTATTTCGCGGATGCGGTAGTCTTTGATACTCCATTTTTGCTCCTTCCCCAGCCACTCAGTACGCGGAGAGAAGAGCTTGGAAACCAGTTTGTTATCTTTAAAATTTTCTATACTAAAATCATAACAGGTCGTATCCCGCACACTATATCGGCGGATGTATATTTTTGAATTTTCATCCAAAAACATGTGGATATTTTTTGTTTTATTATCAAAATTATTTTTCCAAACATAAGTATTTTCAAACATCGTCCGGCTTTTATTCCCTTCAGGAATCAAATAGTGATTGCCCACATAATGCAAGCCTGCAATCACACTCGCCGATAGCAGATAAGGCACCATCAAACGATAAAAATTCATGCCGCCGCCCAACATCGCTATAATTTCGGAATTATACGCCATGCGCGAGGTAAAAAATATGGCGCTAATCAAAGCGTAGAGGGGCCAAAGCAAACCATTGATATAAGGAATATAGGGCAGGTAATATTCTTGAAAAATAGCTCCAGAGGGTATTTCGTCTTGTATCAGGTCGTCTATTTTTTCACTAAAATCAATCACAATAGCTATCAACGTAAATATCATGGCGACAAAGAAAAATGTCGTCAAGTATTTTTTTATAATATATCTATCAAGTGTTTTTAGCATAAGTGGTGTTGTGGTATCGTGGTGTTGTGGTGTTGTGGTGTCGTAGTGTTGTGGTATCGTGGTGTTGTGGTATCGTAGTGTTGAAGTTATGACCGACACTACAACACCACAACACTATAATCTTTGTGCAAGTTGTTTGACCATAGTATTTTTCCATGATAGGAAGTCACCTTCGGCGATATGTTTTTGGGCTTCGCCCATGAGCCAAAGGTAAAAACTAAGGTTGTGTAAGGTAGCAATTTGCGAACCCAACAACTCTTTACTGTGTATCAAATGTCGTAAATAGGCTTTGTGATGAATACGACTTGTCGGACAAGGTCCGTCCTCGTCTATCGGACTGAAATCATCCGCCCATTTTTTATTTTTAATATTAATAATGCCTTTTGCAGTATAAAGCAAACCATGACGCGCATTGCGGGAAGGCAATACACAATCAAACATATCTACGCCCAGAGCTATGCACTCCAAGAGGTTCATCGGCGTACCTACGCCCATCAGATAACGCGGTTTATCTTTGGGCAAAATGCTGCAAACCAGTTCGGTGCTTTCGTACATCATTTCCGCAGGTTCGCCTACCGACAAGCCACCGATTGCATTGCCTTCACGCTCAAAGGAAGCAATGGTTTCTGCTGATTGCTTTCTCAAATCTTTATATGTACTTCCTTGAACAATAGGAAATAAGGTCTGCTCGTAGCCATATAAACCTTCCGTACTATCAAAACGCTCGCAACATCTTTTGAGCCAGCGGTGAGTCATGTCCATAGAGTTTTTCGCGTAAGCATACTCGCAGGGATAAGGCGTACATTCGTCGAATGCCATCATAATATCCGCACCGATTTGACGCTGTATGTCCATCACATTTTCGGGCGCGAAAAAGTGTCGTGAACCGTCAATGTGAGATTGAAACGTTACACCTTCCTCTTTTATTTTGCGTCGGTGGCTCAATGAATAGACTTGGTAGCCGCCACTATCGGTGAGCATGGGTTTGTTCCAGCCATTAAATTTGTGCAGTCCGCCGCCTTGCTGCATAATCTCCATACCGGGGCGCAAATACAAATGGTAGGTATTGCCCAAAATGATTTGTGCCTTAACCACTTCTTCCAACTCATGCTGATGCACTGCTTTGACGGTAGCTGCTGTACCAACGGGCATAAATATCGGCGTTTGGATGTCTCCATGTGCGGTTGTTATCGTTCCGGTGCGTGCGCTTGAAGCCGGGTCGGTGGCGTGTATTATAAATTTCATTCGGGGCAAAAATAGTATCTAAGTCTTGAAGTTTTGTGCTTTTTTATAAAAAATGAGTGAATTGATAATGTTGGACTTTGGACAAAATGGAAATTTGGAAATTTGGAAACTCGGTTTAAATCTGTAACTTATTGATAATCAGGATATGTTTATCGAAGTAGTTGACACTTTTTTGAAATGTAGCAGATGATCCAAATTGAGTATCACGCAGAGAATGCAGAGTTCGCAGAGGGACGCTACATCAAATCTCTGCGAACTCTGCGTTCTCTGCGTGAAAAAGTGTCAACTACTTTTATCTTACGGATGAACTTGTCATAATCAGTTAAATAAATTTTATTATTAAAATAAAATATGCAAATAATTATTTTTTGTAAAAATCTAAAAAAGTTCCGATAGTTATCAGGATTACCTAATTTCCAAATTCCCCAATTTCCTTTGTCCAAAGCCTAATGATAATGTTATATACTGTATTAGGTTTAAAATTATACTTTTTATTTCAAAAAATGTTTCATTATTATATTGCTATATTGTTGATAAACAGCTATTTGTGATTTAATTATGGCTATATAAAACAATGTAACAATCTAACCATAAAGCAGTATAATGCCATAATGCGTGAATGCGATAATATTTTCTTCATTGACGCATTATGGCATTGGAAATATTCAGTCATTCAAAATTCACTCATTACGTCGGGTGCTTGTCAAGTTGAAGGCTCCATTGATAAAAATCCAATATTTCAAAATCAAAATTACGCTCCTTATCTTGCGAAATGACATGAAGGCGTTGTTGAAAGGTTGACAGATGTTTCTTTTTCTGCGTTGGATGTTTTATACATTTATTAAAGAAAACATAAAAACAGTCAATCAATTCTTTATCTCTCGGAAAATCTTTTTTTAGTTTTTTTAATAATATGATTTCAGACTCAATAAGTTGGGTCCAGTTCAGTTCGTAATGAATAATCAGTGAAAATAACCTTGCCAGAAGCTGCTTAACAGCTAATATGCCTTGTTGTAACCAGCGGTTGACGTGTACTGCGCCGATTTCAAATTTTCTCATATATATGCACGACCGCACGATGAGTGAAAAAAGATATTGAATTTGTACACTGCCCAATTGCTCCATATTCTTTTCAAGGAAGTCAATGTTTTTTTCTAAATAGCTGTCCATGAGGTCTTTATCGTTGGTATGATGAGCTATTTCGAGTTGACGGGTATAAATAATGTACCAATAATAAACAGTGTCAACTTTCCCCTCTTTGGGCAGGTCTATTAGTTTTTCCATGCCTTTTTGTGCCTGTATTTTATCTTTGTTAAGTGCTGAAAGGTAGATATAATTGCTCAACAAGGGAAGTTTTTTGTTGGTGAGAAACATGCCTTGATTTTGCTCCACAAATTGTAAATATTTTACTGATGCCAACACGCCTGACGGATAATCTCTTATCAAATAATTTTTGACGACTTGTATGTAATGCCAGTGTTCTTTTGCCTTTTTACTTTTACAGTTTTCTTCTTTTTCTATGAGTGGATTGGCATAGAGTTGTTTGTACTTTTTAAAATTATCAGTGACGAATCGCTCGTTAAATTGTAACTCTCTGATTTCTTGCCGGAGGATATGAATCTCATTCAAATTCTGAATGATGTCGGTAATTTTATGACGCTCTTCTCTAAGACGTTTCAGGGTATCTTTAAATCCTGTAATACCTTCTTTAAAAAGGATAGTTTCTTCCAATTCGATGAGTTTTAATATCCACGTAAACTCTTCCATTTGATAAGCTATTTTTTTGGTGTATTTCAGTTTTTTCATGGCTTCTTTTCTAAAACCTTTATCTATCAGTGTTTCTATGAAAAGGATGCCTTTGAGGATTTTATTTTTTTTTGAATTATTTAAATTAAAATTAAGAAGACTAATCAATATTTTATCTTTGAGATAGCTGATTTCTGAACTGAAGTGTTTCTCAATACTTGTTCCGGCAAATATTTTTTCCAAATTTCCCTTCCGGTAAGTTTCCATTTTTTCGGTGGCTTCATACAATTTAAGGTAATTTTTATCCTCGCGCTTCGAGTGAATATTGATATACCGCTTAAAATATGCTTTCTCCCTATTTGTCAGAGTTTTGACAAAATTAAATAAAAATTTACTCATTTAACTTCCTGTTTTTTTCTATATAAAAACCTAAAAATAAGGGAAAAATAGTAATTATCATAGTTTTTAAATTCCACAAAATGTAAAAAGTGTATTTAAACTTTAGAGGTTTTCAAGATAAGTTTGGTGTCATGCTATCAAAATAAATCATATAGATAGATATAGTTCAATGATAAGAAGCGTTATCCAAACATTTGTCTATCCATTTTCCTCATAATCATAACCTTCCTGATACCAACATCTTAATAGCTATCAGGTTGAGTTTAATGTTCATCCATATTTTATTTTCAAATTTTTATTTTATGAAAAATCTAAACACACTAACCTTAATTGTTTTACTGACCTCTTTTATGGTCACAGGCTATGCACAGTCACCGAGAATGGCACTCATAGAACAAGGCACTCAAGCATCTTGCGGACCTTGTGCAACTGCCAATCCAGCCCTTCAAAACATTCTGAACCAAAATACCGATAAAGCGATTGCTATTGCCTATCAGACATCTTGGCCCGGTGTAGATGCCATGAATGCTGATAATCCTACAGAGGTAAAAGAAAGAATAGAGGATTACTACAATATTGATGGAGTACCCGACGTAGCTTTACAAGGAACGAAAGCACCCGGCGTCGAAGGACCTTCTTATGTGACCCAAAGTCGTATTGACGCTATTAATGGCGAGATGTCAGAGTTTAACCTAAGCCTTGAAGTCACTATTGCAAATGGCTCAATGCTAGTCAGTGGTATGGTTGAAGCTACTGCGGCAGCATCAGGTGATTTGAAATTGCGTATAGCGATTTTGGAAGAACTCATTGTAAATGCAGACCTTGCTTATACGGGTACGAATGGCGAAACTGAATTTCACCATGTTTTCAAAAAATTCATTAATGGCTCTGCCGGTATTACACTTGCTACCGATTGGGCGGTTGGTGATACTTACACGATTGATGAGACATTCGACCTCAGTACCTTGAACATTTACAATTACGACCAATTAGAAGTCGTTGCTTTTATTCAAAATGATGATAACAAATTTGTGCATCAGGCAGTAGAAGATACGGAAATCGAAATTTCAGTCGATTTCGCTAATAATGCAGGAATTTCCGGCATTAGCGGTGTACCGGGAAACGTTTGTAGAGAGGAACAAGCAATTACTCCAGTGTTTAATTTACAAAATAACGGTAATACCGAATTGACCTCTGCAACGATTACTTATAATGTAAATAATGGTACAGACCAAACCTACGATTGGACAGGCAACTTGGGTACACTTGTCAAAGAAAGTGTAACACTTCCGGCTATTTCTTTTGTTTCTGCTGAGACTAATACATTAAATATTGCTGTATCTGCTCCAAATGGTGAAACCGATGAAGTAACGGAAGATAACACGACCTCTCAACAAATCAGTTCCCTGATTGCTTACGATAACTTGACGGTTGAAATCCTTACGGATAATTATGCAGATGAAGTATATTGGGAAATTCGTAATGGCGCAAATGAGGTCATTATTTTTGGAGGAAATCCAAATGTAGGTACAAGCAATATCAACACAGGTACATACCCTGCGCCTACACACCCGGATATGTATTTAAATAATACATTATATACAGCAGAAGTCGCGTTAGATGCTAATGACTGTTACACCTTTCATATCACAGATTACTATGGAGATGGCATGAGCCTTTCGCAAACTCCGGCTTATTATAAAGTGACTGATGCTGATGGAGTATTGGTCGTAGATGGAGGCAACGAAAGCTACGCAGAAATTTTGAGAGATTTCCAAGGCGATATGAGCGTTGGAATAGAAGATGTGATTGAGGTAAATACGGTCAATGTATTCCCAAATCCTGCACAAGATATTGCAACGCTTAATTTCAATTTAATTGACCATGTAGATGTGGCTACTATCAATATTACAAATGCAGTAGGACAACAAGTTTATACAAAAGACTTGGGCGCACTCAACATCGGCAATCATGTCCAACAACTCCGTATGGCAACTTTACCAAACGGTTTGTATTTGGTACAAATCGAATTAGATAATGATATGATAACAAGAAAAATTACAGTAGCCCGATAGGTGAAATTTAAAATATCAACGAAGATTAAAAAAGGCTATCCAATTTTGGATAGCCTTTTTTTGTATGTTTAGAAATATGGTTGACACTTTTTTGAAACGTGGCAAACTATCCAAATTGAGTATCACGCAGAGGTAGGCTAATCAAACCTCTGCGAACTCTGCGTGAAAAAGCAGGAATGCTATGAATTATTAATGTCACACAAAGAACTTAATAATGATGAAACATTTATACCAAAATAAGGTATAGTATTTGGTAATCAGACTATAGATAAAGATGGATACATTAAATTATTTGACCAAATAATCATATTAATTTATTGATTTTTATTTAATAAAAATTATTTTTAATTTATTATTTATTAAAAATAAATATTTTATAAAATTATTTTAAAATAAAATAATAAAAATAAACCAATTTCACTGACTCGTAAAATATAGAAATCGCCTGATTGACTAATGACCTGATTAACCAATATTCAAATAGAATAAGCAGAGTTTCATGTAGCCTTTGGGGTATCACAAATTAAATCGTGTCATTCAAGCCAAAAAAAACACATAACCAACGTACAATTTTTACTTTTTGGACGTTGTACGTAATGTTGAAGTTATTGTAGTTGACAAATATTTAAAAACTACAACACCACAACACTTAGAACTACAACACTTAGTATTTAAAATGATATATAGAAACATACTTACCTTAGCTTTACTATTTTGCGGTGTATTGGTTTTTGCCCAACCTGCAAATGATGAATGTGATACTGCCACTGCGCTGACCGATGTTACGGAGTGGTGTTCTGCTTCCGGTGCATACACCAATGTTGGCGCAACGGCTTCCGGTTTCGGGCAGGCTTCCTGCTTCGATAGTGCCAATAATGATGTTTGGTTTAGCTTTACAGCAGTGGCTACGGACGTTACGATTACGGTGATAGGTGATACGCCCGCATCTCCGGGAGGTACACTCAACAGTCCGGCAGTAGCCCTTTATTCCGGCGATTGTGACGATGTGATTAGTGAGCTTCAGTGCGAAGCCGACCAGACTAATGACATTGTGGAATTGTACAGAGCAGGTTTGGCTGTCGGCGAAACCTACTACATTCGGGTCAACGGACGTGCCGGAAATACCGGAACATTTCAACTTTGTGTCAACAATTATTTTCCGCCTGTATTGCCCGGCTCCGATTGTGCCACTGCCGGAATACTTTGTGATACCTCGCCTTTTACGATACAAAGTGTGGTCGGTGCCGGAAGTGACCCCGACGAAGCCGCAGGCACTTGTCTCGATGGTGGCGCAGGCAACTCTGAAAGCAGCTCTACATGGTTTGCATGGACGGCTGCCAACAACGGTTCGCTTACCTTTACCCTTACCCCCACAAATCCAGAAGATGACCTTGATTTTATTGTCTATGAATTGCCCAATGGCTTAAATAATTGCATTCAAAAGCAAGTCTTACGCTGCATGGCTACCGGATTGAATGGAAATGGAATTAATCCCGGTACTTGTTTTGGACCTACCGGACTCGCTACAAGTGCCAATGATACAGAAGAGGCGATAGGCTGCCAGTCAGGTGACGATAGTTTCCTTGCTCCGCTCCAGTTGGACGCAGGAACAAGTTATGCCTTACTCGTCAATAATTTCAGTGCTACCGGAAATGGCTTTTCGATGTCTTTTGGTGGCAACGGACAATTTGTAGGACCCAATGCCAATTTTACGGACGACGATACGGATAATAAAATTTGTGTTACTGAAACGATTACTTTTGAAGATAATTCCAGTTTTTCACTTGGTCCTATCATGGGTTGGGAATGGAATTTCGGACTTGGTGCATCGCCCCCAACCGCCACAGGTCAGGGTCCGCATACCGTACAGTTTAATGAACCCGCAAACATCTCGGTAGTCTTGCGTTTGGAGACCGAATTGGGATGTATTGTCTCGGAAGTCGTGGATTATGAAATCAGTGCTTGTTGCAACAGCATCAATCAAATGACGGCATCCTTTACACAAACCAATCTCACTTGTGCCGACGACCTCAATGGCGCGATTGATGTAACGGTCTCCGGTCCTGCACCGATGTATAATTTTGATTGGTCAACCGGAGAAAGTACCGAAGACCTCACTAACATTGCGCCCGGAAATTACATCGTGACCATATACGATGATATAGGTTGCGATACCATATTTAATATTGATGTTGACGGTCCGCCATTATATCAATATGAAGAAGCCACGACCTCGCCAAGTTGTGGCGGTAGCTCCGATGGTGCCATTGATTTGACCGTAGGTGGCGCGACCCCGCCTTATACCTTTGCATGGACACAAAATGGTATGCCTTTCGGTGGAAATACAGAAGATTTAAGTAATCTTCCGGTAGGGGATTATGCTGTTTTAATTACAGACGGCAACGGTTGTCAGATTAATCGTGATTTTGAACTTCGTGAACTCGAATTAGTTTTGGATTCAGAAAGTAGTGTTACTTCGCCCTCTTGCAATGGTACGAGTGACGGCTCAATTCAATTGACTATCACTACCGGTCTGCCGCCTTACGAATTTGATTTGAATGACGGGAATGGTTTTACGGATAATAATATCATTGAAAATATACCTGCCGGAACGTATAACATTACGGTACGCGATGCGAATATGTGTGAGAACACTATTGAAATCACCGTCACCGAACCCGATACGTTGCTGGCTAATTTGACCCAAATGGACATCAGTTGTTTCGGTTATAATGACGGTAACATCACCCTAGCTCCAACCGGAGGTACAGCACCCTATACGTACACTTGGGATCCGGCACAAGCCAATACGCCTACGATAAGCAACCTCACCACAGGCGATTACAGCGTCACCGTCACCGATATGAATGACTGTATGGCAACCGCCACCACTACAATTACCGAACCACTACCCGTTATGATTGATTCTATTGCCACAAGCGATAATGTTTGTTTTGGTGCAAGTGACGGCGAATTAACGATTTATCCTTCGGGTGGAAGTCCGCCGTTTCAGTATAGTATTGATGGCATTAATTTTCAAGATAGTCCTACCTTGACCGGACTGCCTTCGGGGGCAGTGACGGTAACAATACGCGATGTCTTTGGTTGCGATTTTTCTACGGATGTGACTGTTTCTCAACCTTTTGAACTGATCGTAGATGCCGGACAAGACGTAGAAATCAACTTAGGACTTTCTACCAACCTAAATGCCGTACTGACCAATTCAAGCGTAGAGCATAGCATTATGTGGACACCCGATAATAATACCCTGAGTTGTACGGATTGTTTTGACCCTGTAGCTATGCCTCCTATCACGACGACTTATGTTGCCACTATCACGACGATAGACGGTTGTGAGGTCTCTGATTCGGTGACAGTGTCCATCAATGAAATTCGTCCTGTCTATATCCCGAATGCCATATCGCCCGACCTTGACGGTACCAACGATATATTTATGGTCTTTGGTAGTTCGGCAGTGGCACAAGTTAAAGAGTTTAGGGTGTTTGATCGTTGGGGCGGACTGATGTTTGCTGCCGAAAATATCCCTACCGATGACCCCGCTTATGGTTGGGATGCCACCTACAAAGGACGCGCCGTTAATCCGGGTGTCTATGTGTATTTTATTGATGTCGAATTTATTGACGGGAAAGTGGTGACGTATAAAGGGGATATTAATGTGGTGAAGTAAGACGAGCAGTTAGACAGTTTTTTATTAATTAAATTGTTTTATATTATTTTAATAAAAAACGTATAAATATAAATTTATTTTAAAATAAAGCAAGTGTTTTCTTTTTTGGAAAATACTTGCTTTTTTTGATTAATGGTTGTAAGCATTATAGCGATTTTATACGCTACCCTACTAAAATTAGAAGTTGTTTGAGAAATAAAAAGGAAGCGTGATCTTTGTGTTGCAAAACATAAAATCAACTGCCTCCTTATGAAAGAATTTTGTACTGGTGAAGTTACAAGTATTTTAGATAAAATACCAATAGTGAGTAACTTAGCTCGCAAGAAGTTTGTGTTCATGTTTATCGTAGCGATGATAAAAACACGAGCGGTTCAATTTTGCGAGATTGCTCAAGCCCTCAATGATACTAATCGAGCTATTATTTTTTTGAAAATAAATAAAATATATAATTTTAATATTAGAAAACAATAACTTCAAATATTTTTTTTCTCATTTCAAAATCAGCGAAATGTAAGATGTTCCATTTTATCACCCCATCAATTCCCCCCACACTCTTCAATCTCCCCAGAAAAATCATATACCGGATTGGTCGAAAAACCATTTTTCAATTCTATACAATCCCCGGCTTTATACATCAC
>CALIZI010000126.1 GCA_938028705.1 uncultured Saprospiraceae bacterium
TACGAAGTAAGAAAACTAAGTGAGCGTAAGAAATTCATGATTAAATACTTAGAAACACTTTGTGAACTCTGCGTTTATTCGATTTTCGTGTTCTTCGTGGGCTTAGTGGTTCAATAGCATTACATGTGCAGCACTACCAAAGATTTATTTAGGTTTTCATCAACCATGCAACCAATTCTATTAAATGTGCATCTTATAAACATATAATATTTTAAGATTTTAAACATTCACAAAATTTATACTATTTATTAAAAAAATTATACACTAATCTAAGTCCAGAATAATTCGCCATACTTTAAATCGTCATTCTCCAATACAACATGCATTATCGGTTTATATTATGGATTGGCAATGCAGCTATCTATTCACCCGAATGTAGCTTTATAATTACATTTTCAATTATAATTCTACAATTAATGTATTATATACCTATAAGATTATATATATCTTATAGGTTATCTGCGTTTAATTGCATCAATATCGAAAAAGTATTTTTCATCAAACTAAAACGATTTATTGTCATGAAACTAAACTATCTACCCATTTTTATTTTGCTTCAATTATTGTCGGTTGCCCTATTGGGTAATGAAGTGTCTTATAATGCCGAAGCACCACTGATTGACCACCTCATTTCCATCAACAAAGAATGGACAAAACAAAAAGACATACCCACGCACCTAATGACCATCCCCATCAAATTTAACAGCGATGAAGAACGCATACAACTACATTTGCAATTGGTAGAAAAGACTTTAAAAGCACGTTCAGCCGACCATTTGACCATTCAACAATTCATTAATCGTAAAAAAAATCTGGAATCGCTGGTCGATTATTGGAAAGAAGGTCAGTTCCCGATTAATACCCGTCATGCACATCGTCAGCCTTATTTTATTGATGATTTTGGAACTGCCTGTGCAGTCGGACATTTGCTGCTGACAAGCGGCGAGGAAGATTTGGCGCAGCACATTTCCGATGTTCAAAATTATGCCTTTATTCACGAAATGAATTATTCTAAGCTGAATGATTGGGCTTCCGAAAATGGCTTTACAAAAGATGAATTGGCTTGGATTCAGCCGACATATCAGGACTATAGCCTTTGTCATACACCGGAGGCAATTGAAGGCTTGCCGGAATACGATAATAGCCAACAGCCGCTTAGTCAGCAAGGCATAGAGACCTTTATGACTATGCCCGATGAAAGTGTGATTTTGGTGGGTGGTAGTTTTTTGCATTATGATGCCACCGACGGTGTACACACAGCTTCCATTTTTGGCTACGATGGCGAAAATTATATCAGCTTTGGCGATGCCATACAAGGAACGGTGTATGATATAGAATACCACAACGGACATATCTATGCCGCAGGTGATTTTGTGCTTGCGGGTACGGATTTTTATAATATTGCTTACTGGAATGGTACGGCATGGGTCGGTATTCAGACCGGAGATATGGGGGGTACTATTCGGGATATAGCGAGCTATGAATGTCAATTGTACGTAGGGGGTGATTTCCTTTCGGTTGATGCTAATGATATTGCCAATCTTGTTGTATGGAACGGTACATCATGGTCAACTACACCACAGGATTGTATGGGGCAAAGTGCCGAAGAAGCCCTTGAGGTCAATGGGGCAGTCAATGCCTTTGAGATATATCACAACAAACTCGTCATAGGAGGAGATTTCACTCAGGTTGATAACAAGGCAAGTTCGGCAGAAGGCTTGCTTTTTTGGGAAAACCTTGCCATAGAGCGTTTGCCTTCAAATAGTGGTATAACTTCCGTAAATAATTTACAGGCTTATGAGAGTGCCTTGATTATCGGTGCGGATCAATTGTATGTCTATCGTTGGAATAAGTGGTACTATCCCGGAGATACTATACGACAGCCGGAACTTTCAATACCATCGTATTATGGTAATTGGACAATACCCGCTGTGACAAACATACACGATATTTTTTATAATCCTCCAATAGTTCCCGAAGATAATTATTTCTTTGAGTTCAGTAATTTGGTCATTAGTGCCGGTAATAAGACGCACGCTATTAACAGCAAATTTTACGGAGGGGGGTTCAGCTTCTATATTACTGATTATGTACTGACTGTATCCGGAAAAATATCTGCTATCGGACAATTCAAAGACACCCCTTTCTATGGTGGTAATTTTAATGCTGTTACTGTTCAAAAAGGCAATTACTCTTATATTTATCCAAATTATAACTGTCAGACTTATTATAGTGCAGAAAAAATATTCGCTATGGATATGTGGTTTCCGCTGCCTGTCGAACTTAGCGAATTTGCCGTCACTTCTACTGATAATTCAACCGCTCACCTCAAATGGACCAGCCTGACCGAAACGAATAGTTCACATTACGAGATTGAGCGAAAGGCTGATAATCAGGACTTTACACGCATAGGCATCGTTAATGCTGCAGGGGAATCTCTGGAAGAAATCAATTATACTTTTGAAGATGATATTTCGACATTGACAGGCGGACACATCTATTATCGCCTGAAAATGGTGGATAAAGACAGTAGTTTTGAATATTCGGATGTGCGTTCATTGAAGTTGAGAAGTTCCGGTTCTACGGTGTCTGTTTATCCTAATCCGGCAGAGGATGTCCTGGCGATTAGTTTGGACATGCCCTGGACGGGCGATCTCGCCGTCAATATTTATAATCTGAACGGGCAACTCGTCAATACCTATCAATGGACTTACGATACCACATTAGCAGTAAGAGAACAGATAGACATCAGCGATTTGCAAAACGGATTATACCTTGTAGAAGTAGTAACACCTAAAGAACGAATAACGAAAAAATTAGATATTATTAAATAATAAATTTAATGTCATTTCCATAACAAGATTCTATCAATACATTAATATAAAAGTAATATTTAATTGTATAAAACGCCGATAGGTGTGAGCGATTTGGTAGCCCCAAGTTTCAACTTGGGGAAAGCGATTTACCACCCCCAAATGAGTGTCATAGACACGACACATTATAGGGATGTAACATGCCTATGGCATTCCGATTTTGGGGAATCTCATCCCCCCAAGTTGAAACTTGGGGCTACCAAATTGGGCGTGTCTATCGACACTTTTTAAATCATTTACGCATTTTATTTTTACTAAAATGATTTTAAAATTGCTTATGGAAATGACATTAAATAATAAATTATTTTATATTTTATTATACAATAATGTTTTTTTTATAAAAAACTAAAAAGTTCTTTGATAATTTTTACAAAAATTGTCAAGGAACTTTTTTGAATGTCTCAATGACCTTCGGGCAGTTTGAAGGCATATTATGTAAATACTTTTACCACACGAACAAAAAAATTTTAATTTCATTTCAAAACACTTTTAACGATGAAGTACATACAACTACTTATTATTCTATTTATTTCCTTTTCCGTATTCGGGAATGGCGAACCTGTATCTTATGATACCGAAGCTCCTTTGATGGATCACCTTATTTCCATCAACAAAGAATGGACAAAACAAAAAGACATACCCACGCATCTGATGACCATCCCCATGAAATTTAATACCGACGAAGAGCGCATTCAACTACATTTGCAATTGGTAGAAAAAACCTTAAAAGCACGCCAAGCTGACCATCTGACCGTTCAGCAATTCATTAATCGCCAAAAAAATCTTGAATCATTGATGGCTTATTGGAAAGAAAATAAATTTCCGATTAATACTCGTCATTCGCACCGTCAGCCTTATTTTATTGATGATTTTGGTACTGCCTGTGCCGTAGGGCATTTGCTGCTGACAAGCGGCGGGGAAGACTTGGCGCATCATATTTCAGATGTTCAAAATTATGCGTACATCCACGAAATGAATTACCCCAAACTCTATGAGTGGGCTTCCAAAAATGGTTTTACGGAAGATGAATTGGCTTGGATACAACCCGGATATGCAGGGGCGACTTGTTATTCTCCGGTAGATGTTCCTGTTCCCGAATATAGTGCTGCCAATCAACCACTAAACCAACAAGAGATAAAGGTAATGATGACCTTACCAGATGAGAGTATGATGCTTGTTGGAGGAAGTTTTTTACATTTTGATTCAGCTATGGGAATACAAACGGCTTCTATATTTGGGTATGACGGTAGTGATTATATCAGTTTTGGTGATGCTATTCAAGGTACAGTGTATGATATTGAATACTATGACGGACGGATTTATGTTGCGGGTGATTTTGTACTTTCGGGAACAAATTTTTATAATATTGCTTATTGGAACGGTACTACATGGATAGGTGTACAGACCGGAAATATGAATGGAATTATCAGAGATATAGCGAGTTATGAATGTCAATTATATGTAGGAGGTGATTTTACAATGGTCAATGCAAATGCAGTTTATAATCTTGCGATTTGGGATGGAACGGTGTGGTCAATGACACCACAGAACTGTGCGGAACAAAATGCTGTCCAAACCTTACAAGTAAACGCTTCTGTCAATACCTTCGAAGTTTATAATGACAAATTGGCGATTGGCGGTGCATTTACTCAGGCTAATAATACACCGGTAGAAGGTTTGATTTTTCTGGACGACATAGACATAGAATTTCCCCCTGCTCATGGTAGTATGACCTCTGTTGACCATCTTGAATCCTACGAAACTGCCTTAATGGTAGGTGGTGATAGTCTGTATGCCTATCGATGGAATAAATGGTATTACCCCTCGGATACCATCTATCAATATGAATTACTTTCTTCTTTGATAGGTAGATGGCAAATTCCGGAGATTGGCAGAACAAACACAATTTTTTATAGACCTGCACCGGAAGATGTTTTTTATACCGATGATAATTATATCAACCACTTAGTTATTAGTGCGGATGATAATATTTGGGGGATTAATGGCATACAAGCTGCTGTTTCTTATGGCGATGTTGACTACCACTTCACTGTAAATGGCAGTGTTTCATCTGTGACAAGGTTCGATGATATAACTTATCATGGTGGCAATTTTAATATTGTCACTGCACTAAGTAATCCTTTCGAGCGAGACGACTGCGATAGCGGATTTGCCTCAAATAAAATTTATGGTTTACAAAGAGTCTTTCTTCTCCCCATAGAACTCGCCAACTTTACCGTAAAATCAAACAATAACCAAACCGCCCACCTCAAATGGACGAGTATGACTGAAAAAAATAGTCTGCATTATGAGGTACAAAGAAAGACAGATAATCAGGACTTTACACGCATAGGTATCGTCAATGCCGCAGGGGAATCTTTGCAGGAAATCAATTATACCTTCGAAGATGATATTTCTACATTGACAGGCGGACACGTCTATTATCGCTTAAAAATGGTGGATAAAGACGGCAGTTTTGAGTATTCAGATATTCGCTCATTGAAGTTGAGAGATACAGATTCTACGATTTCCATTTACCCGAATCCGGCTCAGGATGCAATAGCTATTAGCATGGATACGCCATCAGCAGGAAATCTCACTATCAATATTTATAATCTGCAAGGACAACAAATCAACAGCTATCAACGAACTTATGATGACATGATGAGCAACCCACAAATCAATGTCAGTCATCTGCAAAGTGGTATGTATATCATAGAAATTATATCACCTAATGAACAACGTATAACTGAAAAGTTTATCATCGGTTGATGGACCGACGCTTACCGAAGAGGTAAATAAAACAATTGAAATCAGGTTGTCAACATCACGTTGGCAACCTTTTTTTGAGCATATTTGGATTTTGATTTTAAAGCCTCATTTACATTAAGGAAAAAGTAGTCATTTACATTTCAAAAAAATAAAATGCGAATACCTACCTTTACCTTATGACTGACCACTTCCAGCCCATCTTGTTTATGCTCACTGCTGCGCTCTGTTTTACGGTGATGAATATGATTGCCCTCTCAGTCAATCATTTACCTGCCTTTGAAATCGTATTTTTTCGGTCAATCGGAACGGTGGTATGTGCCATGTTCGTACTCATAAGGCGAGGTATCCCGATACTTGGTAATAATCCTAAAATATTGATAATAAGGGCATTAGTGGGATTGACTTCAATGGTTCTATACTACAAAGCCATTCAAATCATGCCCATAGGAACGGCTGCGGCTTTGCGATATTTATCTCCCTTTTTTGCGGCAGGATTAGCAGTAATTTTTTTGGGTGAACGAGTAAAAAAACTACAATGGTTGTTCTTAGCGGCGGCTTTTGCAGGAGTGGTTTTGTTGAAGGGTTTTGATAGTCGCTTGTCATTGATTGGCTTGGTGATTATCCTGACTTCGGCATTTTTTAGCGGCGTAGTGTATGTGATTATTCGTAAAATTGGCGACTCGGAACACCCTGTTGTAGTGGTCAATTATTTCCTGACCGTTTGTACAATTATTAGCGGAATAATTTGCCTGTTTCATTGGCAACAACCTATTGGTAGTGAATGGTTGGGCTTGTTAAGCATGGGTTTATTTGGCTATGTAGCACAAGTCTTAATGACCAGAGCCATGCAAGCGGCAGAGACAAATTTGATTGTGCCTTTCAAATATGCAGAAGTCGTTTTTACCATATTATTTGCATGGATAATTTTCCAAGAACAGCAATCGTGGGTATCTTTGTCTGGAATTTTGATTATTGTGTTAGCCCTCATTGGTAACGTAATCGTAAAAGGACAAAAAAAGAACTAAAAAGTGGCATGTTTAGAATTACAGTTGACACTTTTGTTTTCATGTTAAATAAATGTAAAATGTAAAAGTTGATAACGGGGTGCGATTCGTTTTTGTACCCACTAATATTCTTGATTATCACTATTTTATGAATTTTAAATTAACTTGACAATAGTACATTTAAAAAATAGTAATGTATTTGTGTTTAGGATGGAATATTTTTTCCGAATTTGTGCTAA
>CALIZI010000127.1 GCA_938028705.1 uncultured Saprospiraceae bacterium
TTTCACGCAGAGAGCGCGGAGTTCGCAGAGAGTTAATTATCAAATCTCTGCGACCTCTGCGTTCTCTGCGTGATTTACTCAATTTGGAGCCTATGCTACATGGCAAAAAAGTGTCAACCGCATTTCTAAACATGCCAAAAACTCGTCTGACATTTAAACTTTGTCGGAAAATATGAGTTCATCGGTAGATTTTGAAAATGTCTGACGAGTTTTAGCCCAAATTCAAGCCCAATGCCGTCCATTATTGAATAAAAATTAAAAATGAGCATGGGTACAAAAACGAATCGCACCCAAAATTAGGTTGACGAAGACATAATTCGTTATTTATCAGTAAAATAAATATTTAAATAAAATTTATTTAAAATAAAATATAAATTAATGCAAGTTATTGATAATGAGTATTTTACCTAATTCCCCAGTTACCTAATTCCCCAATGTCCAAAGTCCAGTTATTTGTTATTTAGATGCTGAATTTTGGAATTTGTTATTTGGTGCTTTAATCTTTGTGGCATCAGTATTTTATAGTTGAGGCGAATGTCAATTTCTATGCCGCCTACCCATGCTTTGCCTCTACCTGCATTATCAAGTTCAATAGAAATTTGGTGACTTTTGCGTCGAATGAGTGGCATATAATCATCAGGAGAAGATTCGACGACAGGGGCAGCTGCAGGATTAATGTTAGATTCAATCACAATGGATTGACCTTCCCAAGCAATAATTTCATAGACTTGTTCCCCGTATGCAGCATTGGCTTGTTTGATGTCAACAGAGCGTATTGTTGAATCAATAGCGATGGTTTGTATGATTTTTTTATCTTTCTTTTGTCCATATACGCATATATTAACCAACAGACATATTAGAATTAACGTAGTTCTTACACAATACATTAGGCAAAGATATAGACCTATACATCAAAATGCAAGTTATTAGTTTATAGCTAATGGTTCATGGTTCATAGTTCATGGTTCATAGTTCATGGTTCATAGTTCATAGTTCATGGTTCATAGTTCATGGTTCATAGTTCATAGTTCATGGTTCATAGTTCATAGTTCATGGTTCATGGTTCATAGTTCATAGTTCATGGTTCATGGTTCATGGTTCATGGTTCATGGTTCATAGTTCATGGTTCATAGTTCATAGTTCATGGTTCATGGTTCATAGTTCATAGTTCATGGTTCATAGTTCATAGTTCATGGTTCATGGTTCATAGTTCATAGTTCATAGTTCATGGTTCATAGTTCATGGTTCATGGTTCATAGTTCAGCACATCAACACATCAGCACTTCAAAACATCAACCTATATATAACTGCAAGAATCATGGCGATGAGTAGTCGTCGTATCCAGATATTGGCTTTCGGGTGGTCGAGGGCAAAACGCACACCTATCCAACCGCCGAGTGCTTGTCCTAAAGCGAGTGTCAAGCCCGGTACCCAGGCTACATCGCCGTACCATATAAATATACCGAGTACGGGTGTAGCGAAAAGAAAAACGACGATGATTTTGATAATATTGGCATCTACAAGACTATAACGGGCGAATAAGACTGCGCCGCTAAGGAAGAAAATCCCGAAGCCCATCTGTATGAAACCACCATAAAAACCAATGGCAAAAAACATGAGGATATGAAGGATATTGGGTCGGAAATTTTCGACGGCGGTTTCTTGTAGCCAGCGTTTGGGATTAAATAAAATCACAAAAAGCAAGACGACCATCAATGCCCCTACAATATATTGAAGCAGTGCTTCATTGATTTCTACCGCTACCAAAGCTCCGGCAATAGCTCCGACAAAACAAGCCACTATGATATAAGTTCCTTGCCGAAGCAATTTGCCCAAACCCTTACGTTTGCGAAAAGCAGCAGCAGCCGTTAGGCTTTGAGCAAGTACCCCTACACGATTGGTGCCATTCGCCACATCCACAGGTAAGCCCAAAAATATTAGTAGAGACAAGGTGATTGCCGAGCCATTGCCGGCAAGTGTATTGATAATACCTGCTGTTGCACCCGCTAAGATAATTAGCGGGTATAGATACCAAGAAAGTTCAAGCTCCATATTTTTTAAATTCAAATTCGTGTGTAGGGTGCGTTGGGTCTATGATAGCTTAATGACAAGATGTACTGGAATGTTGTGATACATCGGATAAATTATTATCATTCCCTGATATTTTTCTATTTTTACAAAAAAATAAAAAAAAGGAATTGTGAATGCCAGAGACAGATACAGATACGAACTATCAAACTAATATCTTATGAGACTTTTAAACGGTGTGCTGATTATATTTTTTTGTTTATTTTATGTGAATTGTAATAATGATAAATCCGCAGACACCACAAACACCGACACAAGGCAACAACAGGGTAACTCAAGCACTAAATTTCGAGCCATCAATAGCGGACAATCCGGTATTGATTTCGTCAATCGCGTGGATGAACTCAGCACCAAAATTAACTACTTCACCTATCTGTACCTGTATAATGGTGCAGGAGTAGCTACAGGAGATTTGAATAATGACAAACTGCCCGATATTTTCTTTCAAAGCAATTTTGGCGGAGCTGTTTTGTATGCGAATGAGGGGAATATGAAATTTAAGAAAATTAATTTGAATGAAAATTTATATAATAAAAATGCGGTAGGAACGGGTATTTCTTTGGTCGATATTAATGCAGATGGTTTGCTGGATGTCTATTTATGTTATTCCGGTCCGGCGAATATGCCACAAAATTTAAAGGCAAATAAATTACTCATCAATAAGGGCAATTTTCAATTTGAAGAACAAGCTGCAAATTACGGACTTAATAATACCGACAATTCCAGCCAAGCCTCTTTTTTTGATTACGATAAAGACGGTGATTTGGACATGTATTTGGTCAATACCAATTCCAATTTCGAGATTACACATAAGATTTACGAACTCAACAAAATTCAGCATGGGAATCCGCTTGTTGAGCAGTCTTACGCTCAAGATAGACTTTATCGAAATGACGACGGCAAATTCACCGATGTCACGCGCAGTGCAGGGCTTGTACCCGAAATGTATTACGGATTCAACGCCTCGCTCGGCGATTTCAACGGCGATTCGTGGACAGATATTTATGTTTCCAATGACTTTATTTCGCCCGAATTGCTGTACATCAATAATGGCAATGGAACATTCACCGAGTCGCGCCAAACTTACTTCCAACACACCGCCTACAACGCAATGGGCGCAGATGTGAGCGACTTCAATAATGACGGTTTAGACGACCTCTGCGTAGCTGATATGCTCGCCGAAGATTACAAACGCTCCCGCGTAGCAATGGGCATGATGGATCCCGGATTTTTCAGAGGTATGATTGAAAGTGGACACCACCGCCAATACACCCACAACATGCTCCACATCAATACGGGCAATAACACGCTCAAAGAAATCGCGCAATTTGCGGGTATTCAAAAGACCGACTGGAGTTGGTCGGTACTTGCCGAAGATTATGATAATAACGGCTTCAAAGACCTCTATATTACCAACGGCATTGGGCGCGACATCACCGATATAGATGCCAAACAACGCCGTACCCAACGCATCATGAACGCAGGGCAAAAACTCTCTTTGGACGACTTCAAAAATATGGTCAATGCGATGCCATCCCAAAAACTTTCCAATTACCTTTTCTTGAATAATAGCGAGTATAAATTCACCAACGCTACACGCGGCGCAGGCCTATCTCAACCAAGTTTCTCGCAAGGCGCAGCCACCGCAGATTTTGATGGCGATGGTGATATGGATATTGTGGTGAATAATTTTAATGAAGCTGCATTTTTATACGAAAATATATCTACACAAAACAATTATATTCAATTCAAATTTGAAGGAACGAAACAAAACCCCTTTGGAATCGGTACGAAAGTTTGTATTCATTATTCCGAAAATATACAATGCAGTAACATGTTCGTTTCGCGTGGATACTTGTCTTCTACGGATTATAAATTACATTTTGGATTGGGAGAAAATACGAGTATTGAAAAGGTGGAAATTACTTGGGCGGATGGTAAATTTGAAAGCATTAATAATCCGAAAATTAATACGCTACATACCATTTCTCAGAAAAATGCTGCGTCCGGTATTTCTCCAAAAAATAATTCTAAAAAAATATTTAAATCATTAAAAAACAATAATTTAGGAAAACACATTGCCAATAATTATGATGATTTTAAAGACCAAATTTTGCTCCCGCACAAGCTCTCCCAACTCGGTCCTGCACTTGCCACAGCCGATGTGAATGGTGATGGAAAAGAAGACCTGTACATAGGCGGTGGCAATGGGCAATCAGGAGCGATTTATCTACAAAATACTTCCGGTAAATTCACCGCAGAAAATCAAGCTGTTTTCGCTACTGATAAGTCATTTGAAGATACCGATGCCATATTTTTTGACAGCGATAAAGACGGTGACATGGATTTGCTCGTCACAAGCGGCTCGTATGAATACGCAGATAATGCGCCCGAACTCGCTACGCGCTTATACCTAAACAATGGCAAAGGAAATTACAAGAAAGCCCCTGCACAAATCAAGCTAAAAGCTAACTCCATGACCGCTACTCACGCTGATATTGACGGCGATGGTGATGAAGATATTTTTATTGGCGGACGCACAAAAAAAGCACAATATCCTTACCCGCCAAACAGCTATATTTTGGTCAATGAAAACGGAAAATTTACGGATAAGACCACTGCAATCGCGCCCGACCTCGTGCAAATCGGTATGGTAACGGATGCCGAATTTTATGATGCCGATGGCGATGACGATAAAGATTTAATTATAGTAGGAGAGTGGATGGCACCCACTTTTTTTGAGAATGATAATGGAAAATTAATACCTAAAAAAACAGCACACGACGATGCAGTAGGCTGGTGGAATACAATTGAAATTGCTGACTTGAACGCTGATGGAAAACAAGATTTGATTCTTGGCAATTTGGGTTTAAATTACAAATTTTCTGCATCCGAAGACAAACCCTTCAAGGTATTTTGCGATGATTTTGATGATAATGGTACGGCAGATATTGTCCTTGCAAAGCCGATTAAAGGCGAGTTGTATCCGGTACGCGGCAAGATGTGTTCGTCTGAGCAAATGCCTTTTATCAAAGAAAAATTTCCCACATTTACGGATTATGCCAATGCCGATTTGAAGGATATATATGGCGGCAAACTCAATAATGCCCTCCAACTCGAAGCCCGTAAATTTGCAAGCTGCATACTACTCCACAAAGGCAATTGGAACTACGAAATGCGCGACCTCCCCAACGAAGATCAACTCTCCCCAATCAACGACATCATCGCCCATGACTTCAATCAAGACGGTAATATCGACCTGCTCACAGCCGGAAATCTTTTTGGCGCAGAAGTCGAAACCACTCGTGCGGACGCAGGTACAGGTACGCTCATGTACGGAGATGGTGAAGGTAATTTTAAACCTATACCTTATATGCAGTCAGGCTTTTACGCCGCAGGTGATGTACGCAGAATGGCACTTATCAATAATCATATTATCGTCTTAAATAATGACGATAAACACCAACTATTTGAGAGGAGTCCTTGAGTACATATTACTCTTCGCTCTCGTCTCCCGTTTCAGGTCTCTCGTCTCCCGCATCTTGACAGAGTTCGACCAAAACTCCATTGGCGGTCTTAGGATGGATAAAACAGACGAGTTTATTGTCTGCACCACGCTTGGGTCTATCATTCAATAATCGGAAACCTTCATCAGCGAGTCGCTTCATTTCCGCCTCAATGTCATCTACAGCGAAGGCGATATGGTGTACCCCCTCGCCGCGCTTTTCGATAAACTTTGCAATCGCGCTATCTTCGCGGGTTGCTTCGAGTAGTTCTACCTTATTTTCACCGACTTTAAAAAAAGAAGTATTCACGCCTTCCGTAGCCACTTCTTCTATTTTATAATGCGCTTTACCCAGCAACTTTTGGAAGAGTTCATTGCTTTCTTCTAAGTTTTTTACGGCTATGCCGATGTGTTCTATTTTATTCATATTGAAATGCTTTTGTACAAATTAAGCCGTTTTATCATTTCTGAAACAATCAAAAGTAAGAAATTTACTGTTTACTTTATCAAACGGCATTAAATTTTAGCCTGATTTGTGTCACGTTTATTTACTCTGGCTATTCTCCGAAAATTTTCTTGTATAAATTTATTCGTATAGTTGAAAATTTATTTAAATGTGTATAGCATGATTAATGTTGTATGGACTAAGCATTATAGGGTAAAATATTATAGAGTTGTATAGGCTCTAAAGACATTATTTATTGGTTTAATGTATGCTGTCGTCAAAATATTTTGTCATTCATCCAAATCAAATTTTTATCGCCTTATTGTTTTTCCCGTTTGCTTTATTCAATATTTTATTATGTACGAGATTCGGATAAAGTAATTCTTTAATGTGTCACATATACCATGAATTTGTTTCTTGTAAAAATCTGATAATTAGTGACTTTTGTTCTCGTTAACTCATTTAAGTTATTTATTAAAATTTTTAGAAACATCATGTCAACATTCAAATTAGGTATTCTTTCCCTCTTTGTTTTAATGTTTAGTTTAACTTCATTTGCAGCAAGTGCTGTAAACAATCCGATGATTGTAAATGAATCATCCGTTGCCGCTCCGGCACATTGGGTCATGATTACCAAGCCTGTCAGCAGCAATATTCGTTACCTGGCTAATGTACCGATGTATATTGAAGCCGTTGCGGGCAACACAGCAGGAGATTTGGTAAGTCTGGTATTGCTTGTAAATGGTAATCTGGTGGCATCCGGTACTAGTGCTGTACTGTCATCCACATACACACCTACATCAGGAGGGCAGTATCTTTTGGAAGCCATAGCTACGTATGCAGACGGCTCACAGATGAACACTCAAATGACTTTCAATGTTATGGGAGGCGGAGGACTTCATCAGCTACTCATTCCAATGCAGGTACAGATTCCTTGAACAGTATAATAATACGATTTTGACGAACTGAAAAAAAAGGGCAAACTTTACGTTTGCCCTTTCTTATTTTGTGCAGGTAAGATATAATCTCATCAACTTCTTTCCCGATTGCTAATTTCACTTCCACCAACCGGACTGTCCAAACAATACCTTCATAGCTCTTCAAATTAATTGTATTCCGGTAATCACTTCCTCTCTCATGTCCTGAAAATTTCAAATCATAAAATTCAAATTCCAACAAAATAATACGTAAAAAAGCAGCCTGGTACTAGTATTTTTTAAGCGAACAATAACTAAATTTAATTATATGATAATTTTAAATTAACAAAAAAATAACGTATTTTTACGGAGTGATACAATGTCACAAACTATTCAAATTTGGGTTTCATGGCGGCATCTGTATTTTTGGTTTTCTACGGGTGCTGCCTTTTCTCTTACCATTATTTTCTTTGACAATACACTTTCAATGTTTAAAAGTGAACGATAAAGTCATATTTGAACTGTTCTTAAATTGATTTAACTGCATGTTGATTGTCGTAATGTTTTTGTGTTAAAGAAATCAAAAAAAATATGTGTAAATGTTTCTTTTTTTAGCGAAAATGAGTTAAAATTGCTCATTAATGCCCCTCAAGATGACCTCATAATTTTTAATATGACCAAATGTATATGTGAAATGAAATCTGGAAATATTCCTTTTATTTAACAATATTGGTTCATTAATAATAATTTATATAGCATAAATTTCTTTTATGTTATGTGTGTTTTAACTTTATGTGCGCGATTTTAGTTATGTGTTGAGTTGCATGAGCCAAAAATATATTCGGGCATTATTGCTGTCAAAAGTGAAATAAAACTGTCACGAATTGTCACATAATTGTCAAATGATTATTCGTAACAAAGGTGCGAAATGAAAAACTGGATATTATTTTTTGTCATTCAAATATTGTTTTGGGCTTGTGCTACGGATGCGAAAGTGAAATGGTTGGATTGGGAAGACGGTGAAAAAGCAATGACAAACGGAGATAGAAAAGCAGTAGTCTGGGTGTATGACCCCACCTGCCCCACCTGCAAAGAAGCTGAAGAACGAATTTTCAACATCCCCGAAATTAATCAATACCTCAACCAACACTTCATCCCCATTAAACTTTCCGGCAAGCGGAAAGAACCGATTACAACGAAGGGGAGAACGTATTACTTTCGGAGTGGGCTCAATGGCTATCATTTTCATGATTTAGCACAAGGAATTACGCAGTCAAAAGAAACCATTAGCTACCCGCAACTCGTATTTTTAAATGAAAATATGGACGTTATCGCTCCGCTTGATGGAAATATTCAACCCAATGAACTCAATTTATTACTCCATTTTGTTGGAGAAAACCAATTCAAAAAAATGAGTATTGACGAATACAAATTGAAATTTAATTAGAAATCAAATATATCCAAATACCTAATAATCAAAATATTATGAAACAAAGTATTTACCAAAAACTACTATTAAGCCTCGCTATGGTGGCTTTCTTTGGTACACTGGTATCGGCACAAGTGCTGAATCGAAATCAAGTGGATGCCAAACAAATTCAGACGCAGCAACAGACGATGATGGAGCTGAAGAAGAAGGCTAAGGAGCAAGGCTTGAGTGCTATACCGCAAGCATGGCTTAATGAAGCGCAGCAACGAAGAAATGAGGTGGTCAAGCAAGCGAGAACGACAAGAACGACTGACGCAAAGCCAACCTTAAAAAAGGTAAGTAAGCCAAACGTTGAGCGTAAAACCCTTGACAGGGAAAGTCTTAGCATATACGAAAGAGCAAAGCAAATCACGCCTCCTCCCGGATATAAAGTAGGAATTCAAACTATTGGGGGCAAGCAATATATACAATTTATCGAACTACCCGACCAGCAGGGGAAAGTGCCTGCTAAAGCTAAAAATTAAAACTGAATGCAATCTGTAAACGAAACGAAATTCAAAATGAGAAATTTAATTAGAGTATTTTCTCTTTCTGTGTTGTCTGTGCTTATCACAAGTACAACCGCACAGTCACAAGCTTGCACCACGGCACTTCAGCCGATTGATGTAGTGGTAACTGATGTAGGTCCATCAGGCATTCCTCCTACGGCTCCAGGTGTATTAGCAGAAACAGGAGCGATTAATGTCCAGTGGAATCCACAGTGTGGAACACGTGCGGGAGACGGATGTGAGTTTGGTGACGGCAACTCACTTTTTTGGTATGTAGGATTGTATGGACATAATGCTCCAACACCTAATGGTGTAGATAGAGAGTGTGGTGTTACAGCCGTTACCTTAGATTGTCCTGCTGTAGCTCCGGCTGTTGGCTTGGTAGTCAATAATGGTGGTGACTATGGTGGTATGTGCCTTGCGCCTAAAACTTCTACTTGTACATCAGTAGAGTTTAGCCAGATGCGCCCACCCGCAGGTGGTGATATTACTTCATGGCATACCTTTGGTGCAGATGCCGCAGGTTTTCTCGGTGCATGTGAGGCTTTGCCTTTGGAAGTCACACTACCGGTTTGTCCCGGACAATGTTATAATGTTGTCGTATGGGAGTTTGTCATTGACCAACCTTCCGGTACAGGACCTAATGCGAATGGTGGTGCAGGCGGTACAGGTAATATGTTACCCTTCCCCGGCATGGATGCCAATATCTCATGTGGAAACATGAACTTATTGAGCGAATCTCCCCCTTCTGATATTGTTCAGATATGTATTGATGCAGCAGATAATACAGATAACGCATTAATTGATAATCCTACCTTAACGGTTACCAATAGTGTCAACGGTGATGGTGCTGCAAGTATTTGTGAGCCGTTGAACAGTATGTCATATACAGGTACATTCCAATCTCAACCTGAAGATATAGGAGATCCTTCATTGGCTGATCCTTGTCAAGGTTCTAATGTAGATGCTTGTAATTCTATTAATAATGTAACAGACCCATTAGCTTCTGATGGTTCTGTTGACCAAGGAATTGGTGGTACAGGTAATGGTGGTGATGCAGGAGACCTTTCGGTCGCATCTACACCCGGTGCAGGTAACTCCGGTAATGGACAACTAACCATAGGAAACCATGTATTAGAGGTTAACTGTCGTGAGGATGTGGGTATCGTATTTTCTACACCGGAAGGATGTAAAGGATTTACTGACCAAAATGTATTTGGTTTACCCGGCTGTAATTTTGCCGATGGTACTTTATTATCAACCAATGCGAAAGTATATATTTCTATTAATGGAATGCCCTTGCCGGGTGTTACTGTTACACCTTATCCCGCTTGTTATACCGGAGGCTCAGGTGTAGGTACTTGTCCGACAAATAATGCCGCAGGATATGGGGCTGACTATACAGCCGTATTTGGTAATTTTATTTCAGACGATGGAGTAAATAATCCATGTATCACCAATCTCGTAGGTAATCCCTTTGAAGGCGACGGAGTCAATCCACTCAGCTTGCCGGGCGCAGTTTCCGGTGTTGATTTTGGTGATGGCGTAGCGCGTGATGTAGCAACGGTTTGTGTGAAATATGAAGACCCTTGTGATGGTTCTAAATCTGTCACTTGTCTTAAATTTATCTCTGATGCACCGCCTTTAGATGCGACAGTTCGTGCTTGTAACGAAACATGTCCGGGTGCTACAGATGGTAAAATAATCATACATGATGTTGCAGGTGGTTCAGATGACCCCAATTCAGATTCTAATTATGCAGATGGCTTAACTGGTGCTGGTTCTTACGAAATTGACATCGTAGCCGGTCCGGTAACTGGTCAAATATTTACCTATACAGGTGGTTCTACTTGGGAAACCCCGGCAACGATGCCTCCCGGTGTTTATACCATAGATATACGTGATGCTTTAGCTCCTGGCGATACTTTTGACGCTGACGCTGATGATACCAATGCAGCTTGTGGCGCAGCTTGTACCATTCAGCGTGTAGTTGAGATACTTCCGGGTCCGGTAGTATCTTGTGCTGACCCTACAGTTACAGAGGGTACTTGTGATGCACCCGGTACTGCAACAATGGTAATAGAAAAATTGTCGAGAGCAGGTAATGGTCAGGTAATTGCTTCAAGTGGTCCTGGTACAGTTCCAGGGGATTTTTCTACAGTAAGTTCATCCACTACTACACCTACTTCAGGTTTGTTTGCTGGTTGTCCTGATGATATATTGGGTCCTGCAAGTGTAGTGGAAATTTGTATTACAAACTTTCAAAATGTTACTAATAATTCCGGTGGCGATTTAGCGGGTACGCAAATTGCTCTTTCGATAAATGGTAGTGGTCCGGTCTCTTTTATAAGTAATGGAAATGCCTTTGGTGGCGGTGGCAATTTAGGTGCCGGTCCTGTAACTATGTGTTACAGTGCAGAAGCTGGTGCAGGTGCAGGGCCTGATGGTGCAGGCGCATCTTATGGTTCTATCTTTGCAGGAACAGCAGGTAATGGTTTATCTATTGGCTTAATTGGTTCTGATGGCTTTGGTACCGGAGATAGTTATTCTTATGATGATATTACAATAACTATCAATGATCAGGTATGCATGACAGAAACAAATATTACTGCTTTCTGCGGAAGTGCAGGTCCTGATGAAGGAGACGGTATGGGAGGAATCACCTCTGCCGACCAAACAATTTCTTGGGTAAGTGATGGAATGGGTGGCGAAGCTGCTGCGGAACCTTTTACTTACCTTACGCTTGGTGGTGCTGGTGAAGAAATGTTGAGTTTCGATGCTGCTGCAGCAGCAGCGGCTGGTGTTCCGGCTGGTACAGTAATTTGCTATGATGCCTTGGCATATGTACCTGGCAATGAGTTCGATGCCGCTAATGAAGTAACTGACAATACTGGTTTCGTAACTTCATGCTATGTAGGTGCCTGTTGTGAAGTAACCTGTCAGGCTTGCTTTACGGTACCATCTTGTTTTGAGTGTCCCGATTTTGATTGCCCGGCACCTGTCTGTGATACAGCAGATCCTATTCCACTCAATCCGGCAACTGCGGGTGGCACTTGGTCGGGTACTGGTGCAGCTTTTGTTACTAATGATGAATTTGATCCCGTAGCTTCTGGTGCGGGTACTTTCACCTTAATTTATACAGTTGGAGTTGGCGATTGCCCTCCATGTTCTATTACAGTTAATGCAACTCCAGGTCCTAGTACTTGCGACGGACCCAAAGAGGTCTGTGCCGGCAATTCGGCTGGGGTAGATTATACACTTACAGCTACTTGTGAAGATTGCCCTGATATACCGGTATTTACACAATGTACTGATCCGTGTGACGCAGCTCAACTTGCAGATGGCTGTGTAGTGGTGTCAGATGTAGTCGTTGAAATGGGTGTAGAACCATTTAACATTGTCTATGATGCAGCCACCAATGGTAGTAATTTTCAGTCTATTCCACTTCCTACGGTACCGGCAGGGGTGGCACCTTGTTGTGCTGTTACTTTAGAATATACTTTAGATTATACTATTGATCCTTCTATTCCGGCAGGTGGTATTTCTTGGACAAGTGAGGCATCCTTTACTATCATTGGACCAACTGGTGCTGTGTTGGATTCAGGAGGTCCCGGTCTGCCCGGTTCAGCTAATACTGGTGCTCCAATTAGTGGCTCAACAGGTGGTACTATTACCTCTACTGCGGGAGCTTTTCCCGGCGGTGCTATTACTTTGGACATTTCCGATAACTATGATGATGCCAATGAAGATGGTACTTTCTTTGGTGATTTAACTTATACATTTACTTATGATAATTGCACCACTTCAGGACAAGTACAAACTGGTACTACTCCAGGTGTTCCAGCTGAAATACAATGGTGCACCCTAAATGCAGGTGGAGATCCTAATAATCCGGATGATTTCACGATTATATCATCCACCGCTGCAGGTCCTACACTTACCTTGGATCCTGCGGTTGACGATCCGAATTTTGATATAAATACAGTAGGTACTTACACTTACTATTCAGCATGTATATGTGACGGTTGTCCTAGTGAAAAAACGGCATGTACATTAGAGGTCATCCCTCAACCTGTAATTGACTGCCCCGGTGCCTTCTGTGAAGGTGACGTGGAAGAAGGGGATGAAATATTTGATTTTAATCCACGTGATCCAAGCGGTAATGCGCTGACAGGTGGCACATTTACGATAACGCCCACTGTGGCATTAACAGGCAATACAATAGATCTAAGTTCATTAGCTGCTGGCATTTACATGGTTGAATACGCTGTTACCGGAAGTACGGGAACAGAATGTGTAGCAACCTGTGAGTTTACTGTCAGTCCAATACCTGAACCTAGCACTTGCGATGGACCCAAAGATGTTTGTGCTGGTAATCCGGATGGAGTAGATTATACGCTCACAGCAACTTGTGTTGATTGTCCTGATGAGCCTGATGTGCCAATATTTACACAATGCACTGATCCATGTGATGCTAGTCAAATTGCAGATGGCTGTGTAGTTGTGTCAGATGTAATTGTTGAAATGGGTGTAGAACCATTTAGCATTGTCTATGATGCAGCCACCAATGGTAGTAATTTCCAGTCTATTCCACTTCCTACGGTACCGGCAGGGGTGGCATCTTGTTGTGCTGTTACTTTAGAATATACTTTAGATTATACTATCGATCCTTCTATTCCGGCAGGTGGTATTTCTTGGACAAGTGAGGCATCCTTCACTATCATTGGACCAACTGGTGCTGTGTTGGATTCAGGAGGTCCCGGTCTGCCCGGTTCAGCTAATACTGGTGCTCCAATTAGTGGCTCAACAGGTGGTACTATTACCTCTACTGCGGGAGCTTTCCCCGGTGGTGCTATTACTTTGGACATTTCCGATAACTATGATGATGCCAATGAAGATGGTACTTTCTTTGGTGATTTAACTTATACATTTACTTATGATAATTGCACCACTTCAGGGCAAGTACAAACTGGAGTAACGCCAGGTGCTGCTGGTCCTCCTGCTGATATTGAATGGTGTGTATCTACTGATGCGGGTGTTGACGGAATAGAAGGTACTACCGATGATACTTACACTGTATTATCCACTGGTGCAGGACCTACGCTTACATTTGACCCCGCAGTGAGCGATCCGAATTTCAATATAAATACACCGGGTACTTACACTTATTATTCAGCTTGTATATGTGATGATTGTCCAAGTGTAAAAACACCTTGTTCATTAGAAGTAATACCTCAACCTACCTTCGTATGTCCTGTAGATTACTGTGAAGATGAAGAAGAACCAATTGGGTTACTTCCCAATCCTTCGGGTGGCACATATACATTAACTGATGGTATGGGCAATGATTTTGCAGGTTTAATTGTAAATGACGAACTTAATGCAAGTAATCTTCCGGTAGGAACTTATACACTTACCTATTCATTTACGGGTGGACAAGGAACTGTTTGTTCTGAAATGTGTATGTTCGAGAAATTCGCCACACCCCCTGGACCTGAATGTCCACCAATCAATGTATGCGAAGGTGACCCACCAATGGTGATTACCCCCGTAGATGCTACGGGTACTTGCGTATCATACCAATGGTACGATGCTCAAACCGATGGGACTCTATTAGCTACCGGTGCTACATTTACACCTACTGAGACTGACCCCGGTACTTATCAGTATTTCGTGTCTTGTACCAATATGGATGGTTGTGAAAGTGAGCGTACAGCGTGTACTTATATCATAGCACCACGCCCACCTGCTCCAGCTGATATAGAGCTTGAGATTTGTGAAGGCGATGACTTACCTACAGGGGTTACACTTGTAGGTAGCGTACCAGGAAGCGTATTCAATGGTTATGGACCGGGTGGTGTAGTTGAAATGAGTGTTACTTCATTAGACTTAAGCGTTGGTGGCTATGGATTAAGTAATGCTAATGCAGGAACATTCACAGTGACTTACACAGAGATAGTAACGACAGCTACAGCCAGTGGTGATTTAGATTGTGAAAGTAGCCCTGCGGCAGTCACATTAACAGTTTTAGACAGTCCCCCTACCCCTCAGCCTACGAACAGCGGACCTATCTGTGAAGGCGAAGATGTAGAATTAACGGTAGGTGCAGCGGATGGTTCTACTTATCAGTGGACGGATGCTGCGGGTATGGCTGTATCGACTGCTTCTACCTTTACGGTTACCGCTTTGACAGCGGGTAGTTATGATTACTGTGTAGTAGTAACGAATGCTGAAGGTTGTGTTAGTGAGGAAGGTTGTACGACAGTATTAGTGAATGGAGAAGACACTCCACCGACGACGACACCTTATGATGTATGTCAAGGAGATGTAGCCGGAGCTGGAGAAGGAATGACAGCTGCTTGTACGAGTGGTGCGATTCCTCAATGGTATAATAATCCGAGTGGCACACAAATAGGCGTTGGTAGTCCATTTTTACCATCAGGTTACACGAATTTAGGACCTGGAGCTTACACGTATTATGTGACCTGTGGTCAGGGAGCAGAGTGTAGCAGTGGATTTGGCACAGCGACCTTAACAATAAATCCCCAACCAGAAGCACCAACTGTACCTGATGTAACGGTCTGCGAGGGTACAGATATAGAGATATGTTTAAGTATAGTAAATGATCCCGGTGTTAGTGGTGTAACAGTTTCGCCCCCGAACTCGAGTAGTGAAGGTTCCCAATTAGATGCGAGCAGTGGCTGTGTGACGATTAGCACGACCGACCCCGGTTATGTTAGTGGTGATTATACGGTAACGTATATAGATATTAATGGATGTGAGAGTTTACCGGGCATGGGTACAATAACGATTAATCCCTTACCTGCTGCTCCTGCGGTGAATACAGAATGTGTTTGTGAAGGTGATGATGCGGTATTAACGATAGGCAATCCGATAGCCGGAGGTTCATACTCTTGGAGTGGTCCTGACGGTGGTAGTACCTATACGACGAATGGCGAGACAGCGACGATTCCGGGTGTTGTTTTAGCGAATGACGGAGAAGTTTACGATGTGATTTTAACGGATGCGAGTGGTTGTACGTCGATGGGTAGCGGAGCGATTTGCGTTAGAGCCTTACCATCAGTTACAGGGACTATGGGTGATGTTATCTGTGAAGGCGGAACACCTGTGGGCTTAACGGCAAGTTGTTCGGATGCGAGTTCTACCATATTATGGTACGACAGTTTCAGTGGTGGCAATCAAGTAGGAGCCGGCAGTCCATTTGTACCTGCGGGTTCATCAAGTTTAGCTGCGGGTACATATACCTATTATGCAGAATGCAGTATAGGCAGTTGTGCGAGTCCTCGAGAGGCAGCTATTTTGACGGTAACAGCGGGTGCCCCAGCTCCTGTGGTACCGGATGTAGTTGTCTGTGACGGTCAAGATATAGTGATTTGTCCGAGTATTTTCAATAATACCGGAGTGACAGACGGTATGGTGTTCCCTCCGAATTCGAACTCAGCGAGTTCAGCATTACTTCCTGATGCCTCGGGTTGCGTAACGATTACGATAAATGATGAAGGTTATGTAGAAGGAACTTATATGGTTCAATATACAGATGCGAATGGTTGTCTTTCAGCGGTTGGCGAAGGTAATATAACGATCAATCCATTGCCACAAGACCCTGTTGTAGAGACGGAATGTGTCTGTGATGGCGAGGATGTACAATTTACGATAGTTAATCCATTAGCCGGTGGTTCTTACGCATGGAGTGGGCCCAATGGATATACCTCAAATAATCCTGCCCCAATTATTATGGATTTAACGATAGCGGATGATGGTACAAATTATGATGTTATCTTAACAGATGAGAATGGTTGTACATCAATGGGTCAGGGTACAGTTTGTATCCGTCCTGCCCCGACAGCACCTCCTGTTACACCTTACGAGATATGTGAAGGCGGATTAGTAGTTGATGCGACGATAGATGGTTTAACAGCGACTTGTGGAGCCGGAGAGACCTTATTATGGTATGACAGTTTCAGTGGCGGCAACCAAATTGGCACAGGCAGTCCATTTATGCCACCGGGTTATTCGAACTTATCAGCGGGTACTTACACGTACTATGCAGAATGTAGCGTAGGCGGCTGTATCAGCGAACGCAGTCCTGTTGTGTTGACGATAACAGAAGGAGCCCCTGCGCCTGTAGTACCTGACGTAGCGGTTTGCGAGGGTGTAGATATAACGATATGTGCGAGTATTTTCACGAATATGGGGGTAACGGATGGCGTGATTTATCCGCCGAACTCCAATAGTGAAGGTTCTGCCTTGACCCCTGACGGGTCGGGTTGTGTAACGATTCTATCAACTGATCCG
>CALIZI010000128.1 GCA_938028705.1 uncultured Saprospiraceae bacterium
AATTGCACGCGGAGAGCGCAGAGAACGCAGAGTATTGATTATCAGACCTCTGCGTTCTCTGCGAACTCTGCGTGAAATAGAATTTACAAGAATTATGAAAGAACTATTTTTGAAAATACCCTCTAATTCCTTAGAATCAGGAATTTTTCATTACTACTTAAAGCTGTCACCAATCAAAGGTATCGTCTTCTTATGGTTTTGATAAAATCTTTAGCAACAGATACCTTATTTGGGGCTATCCAATTATATTTATCAATAATATTTTTTTCAAGATAAGCTCTTGCTTTATCTATACTACCGAGTTCGTCGAGTGTGGCAATAGCCTCTTCAAAGGCAGAACTGTTTTTACCAAAAAGTTCATTAATCATTAAAAACTTATCGCCTACTCCCCAAGCTAATTTGAGGTTGGAAATAGGGCGTTCACTTAATTTTTGCGACAAATCTTTGGTGGCTTTCTGCTCAAATAATTCATCGAAAGCTGTATTGAAACCCGTAGCGGCAGATGTTGTTTTTGTGGTGGGCAATTGAAGGTCAAATTTCTTAGGTTTGGGTTTTTCCGGCACTGTTTCGACAGCAGGTGTGGGTGCTACATAAGCTGCTTGTGCTAGAGGAAGGTCCACAACTTCGGGGGCAGGCGTTGACGGTGGTGTAGGAGTGGCAGGTCGGGGAGGAGGTGTACTTATCTTTGGTGTAGCTTGAACAACCGGATTTTGCTGTCCTTCCGACCAAAAACAATCGTACAGTTTGGAGATATAATCCAACATGAGTTTGCGCTCTATCGGACTAAGTTGGTCGTCATCTTGTATGCCTTGATATAATAGGTTGATTTTATCGAGATAAGTTTTTGCCTTTGCGAAATTCATATTTTCGTGTTGTATAGAAAATTTGTACGTAATCAAAAGTCAGACCATTTTTCTGACAGTTATTACTCAACTTGTACATTTAAATTTTAAATAATTTATAAAATACTGATTAATAATTTTTTAATTTATAATAATTTTAAGATGATTGTAATACAAAAATTCAATTATCAAAATCAGAAGCCGGAAATCAGACTTATTCAACCGCAAATATAAATAAAAAAGCAGGCAAGGTCAAGATGTTAAAAATTCCAAAAGACAAATTCCAAATCCCAATTTAAGTTTTGATTGGAATTTGGAATTTGTTTTTTGAAATTTAATGCTGATGTCCGCCCGGACCATGTACGTGTCCGTGAGCGAGTTCTGATTCGGTGGCATCGCGCACAGTCAATACTTTTCCGGTAAAATGTAGGTCTTTTCCTGCCATCGGCGCATTAAAATCCAATTTGACTTTATCGGCTGTGATGCCTACGATTCTGGCTTGCATACGGTGTCCTTCCTCGTCGTGCATCATGACGGGTTTGCCAAGTTGTATCAATTCCTCATTGACCACACCGGTCTCGTCTGCAAAGGCTGACTTGGGTACCTCAATGACTGCTTCGGGATTAAAGTCACCATAAGCCTCTGCCGCTTTCAATAAAAAACTAAAATCGCTTCCGGTTTCCATTTCCTTCAGATTTGCCTCAAAAGAAGGCAACATCATACCCGCCCCGTATATAAATGTCAAAGGATTTTGCTCATTAGTTACTTCGACTACGTTGCCAAGTGCGCTGCCGTCGCGTAGTGTATAGGTCAACGATACGACCTTGTTTTTTTCAATATTCATAAATCTTTTTTTAATGAGCGGCGAAGGTAAGGATAAAGATTTATAATCAGTAAGTTTAGCATATACGTTTTCAGCTTTTGGATAATTTTGACAGAAGTTGGCTACTGTGCTTAGACTTTGAACAAAGGGAAATTGGGAGCTAGGTAAAACCTTCTTTTTAAATTTTTATAAAAAAATATTTAATTAATTTAATTTTATAATTATTTGATAAATTTAAAATTACTTAACCCAAGTTGAATATATGGCTCGCAAAATTTGTGATGGAATAAAAAAAGGTTCTGCAAAATTTCCACAAAAATTTAACAGAACCGAAAGACAAAAATGTTGAACACTCAGAAGAGTGCCCAACATCGAAAACTAAAACCCCGCTTTATTTTACAAGTACCATTTGCTTGGTATCTATCAATTTATTGCCGATATGCAGACTATAAAAATAAGTTCCATTTGCATTGAGCTGACTTAAATCAAGCTCTACTTGAGCCTTCCCCGGCTGGTTGGGTAGGACTTCTTTGTGGACGATTCGCCCTGCCATATCGTGTACGCTGATGACTGCATGACCGCCTGTTTCGGGTAAGGTATAAGGGATAATAGTGGTGTGTGAGAAAGGGTTAGGCTGATTTTGTTCCAAGCCCGAATCACCCGTATCAATATCCTGCAACTCAATACCGTGCTTGGCTAAAGCCACCTTAATTTGGTCTAATTCATTCCGCAATTCCGCATTTTCATCTATTAATGTATTAATGATTTCTTCTTGCTGTATGACTTGTTCGCCAATCTCCTGTGTAGCTTTTAGTCCGGTGAAAAATAGGTCATTAGGATTAAAATTTAAGTATTCATTACCATCTGTATTATCAATATAAGAGCCGACACTGCGGGGCATGATTTCTTGCATTTCCTGTGCAAGAATGCCATAGCGAATGTCATCAGTTTCCAGATATTTATAACTGTAAAAATTAACATCCATGAGTTTTTCGAGACTGTTGTGTAGCGGCTCAATGTCTGTTTTGAGTCTTAGGTCAGAGGTGTATGTCCAGAAAGAATTGCCATCGGCTTTTATAGCTTCTCCACCAACATAGAGGTATGTTTCAGAATTAAAAGATGTCCGGCAGGGGTCGTTGACACCAATAAGTGCCGTACCGTTTTCTGCAAGAAAAAGTGAATTTGCTGTTGGGTCGGAGGAAGCACGTAGCATAAGATGCCAATATGAAGAATCGTGGGTTTCGTCATGGTCATGATATTCATATTTGATAGTGGCTTTATTGTCATTTTCTTCTCCTATTCTCATTTCTTCAGCCAATATGTCGCCTGCAACAGCAAGTTTGTGGTTGCCGGGATTGGATTGAGTGCCGATGAGCATATTGCCATCGCCGGTGATTCGCATTTCTTCTTCATCGGCTATTCTGAATTCTATATAATCATCCATCGAAGAACGGATAATCCAACGGTTTTGGGAGTCAGCAAGTCCAAAGGCGTTACCATTGTCTGCGCTTTTTAAATATCCATAAGTTGTGGAGTCACTGCCTAGTTTGATTTTTTCAGCTAATACGTCACCTGTAACTGTGAGGTTGCCGGGATTTTCAGTACCGATGAGTACACTACCATCGTTATTGATTCGCATTTTTTCTTGATCGGCTACTCTAAATTCTATAAAATCATTAGAGGAACGGATCACCCAATGCTCTGAGGCATCGGTGAGTCCGATGCTATTAGCTTCACCTTTTAGATACCCATAAGTTGTGGAGTCAGTGCCTAATTTTATTTTTTCAACCAACATATCGCCCGCAATGGCGAGTTTATGATTGTCGGGATTGGATTGAGTGCCGATAAGCATACTGCCATCGTTATTGATTCGCATTTTTTCTTGGTCGGCTACTCTAAATTCTATAAAATCGTTTATTTGAGAACGGACGGTCCAACGGTTCAGTGAGTCGGTTATGCCTACACTACCGCCATTTGTGCCTAATATATATCCGTATGATTTACCGTGTAGATCATATAATCCAATACCTGAATTGCTTTCGTGATCGGAACAAAACAGTAAATAGCCGGAGTGGCTTCCATCGATGATTTGATTGTTTAATATTAGGTTGCCATTTAATGTTTTTAACCAACCTGTTGTTTTCAGATTTCCGTCAAGCATTGTTGTTTGTGCATTAAGCATACTCGGAATTCCGAATAATAAAAATGAGAGATAAACGAAGATTTTAGTTTTCATAATAATAATTATTTGTTTTAAATATGACTTTTGCTTTTGTTGCTTAACGTTTGTCAGACTTTTGATAGCGATATTGGATAGATAAAATTTGTTTTCAATTATTTACAAATTTAATTCAGATTTTGGAAAATGGAATATTAAGATATTTGGAATTAGGTATTCCAATGACTTCGGGATGTTTTATAGGTTTTAGCTATCAATGTCATTAAGTTAAGCTATTTTTTATAAATATTTTTTGATTTTAGAATTCATAATTTAATATGTTCGCCAAATTGGATATTCAGTATTTTTTGATTACTAATTAAATTAAATAATAATTTATTTTTATTTTAAAATTAATTATTTACAAAAATAAAAATAAATAAATTATTCGCGTTTGATTTGTAGTTTTTAATTTGGCGAATACATAATAAAGTGAAATTAAAAATGGCGCGAACCCTACATTTACTAAAATTTTCAAAGTTTAGTAAATGTATTTTATTATATTATGTAAATTTTAAATATTTGATAATATTTTCACAATGTCATTAAGTTAAGAAAATTCGCGCAACACTTTATTTAAAATAAGATATGTAAAAAGCATTTTTCATGTTGATTTTGAAGTCGCATAGCGACGACACCATTTGTAACTGACAACTCCCCCCTCTCCTTAGCCGCATAGCGGCGGCACTATTAAACCACGATTCTAAGGGTGCTTCCGATAGCTATCGGAACTACGCAGCTAAGGAGGAGTTGGGTTAGCTCTTAATTACAAAGGGTAACGGAGCTATGCTCCTTCAAAATTAACGTGAAACACGATTACATATTTTATTTTCATTAAAATGATTCTTAAAATCACTTAACTTAATGACATTGAATATTTTCAAAAATGAATTTTATTAAAATAATAAAAACACTTCTTTACTTAATGAGATTGCTATCAATGTTTTATAAAATTTTAAATTTGTCATATTAATGGATAATTCCGAAAATAAATACTATTAGGAGCTGTCGGATACTTTGAAAGTATCCGACAGCCGGGCAAATTTAGAAGAATAGCTAGATTCAAATCTAATCTCCCAATTTCCTGATTTTTTATCTATCAAGAATGACCAAATGTTTAGCTTTGGATTGTCCTTCTTTGGTAAAGACTTTTACAAAGTAAACTCCGGCACTCAATCTACTGACATCCAACTGATGCTGATTGGTGGCGTTCACCAATTGTATCAAGGATTGGCTGACCACTCTTCCGAGTTCGTCTATAATAACTATATCAGCGGGTCCTGTTACGTCAGTTTCGATAGAAAGTGTAATATCTGTAGTAGCTGGGTTCGGGAAAATGTTAATGTCTGCAACTGAAGTTGCATCCTCACGCGGATGACTTGAGGCACAATTATTCTGACAAACCTCTGTTGTGAATCCATGGTTTTTGCCCACTGTAATATAAGAGTGGACAGGGTGGCTTGGCGCATTGTCTCCCGACCCCCAAATAACTATCACTTTGTCTATACATTCAGTAAATTCTACCAGTATCATTCCGCCTTGACCGGATGCTGTGGCAAGGTTATGTTCGATATTTACTTCGTGATTGAGTGGTGTAAGAGTAGGGAGTATCAGATTGTTATTATCATTATTGAGCAATCCATATACGAATACAGTTTCCTGTTGTTTGCCCGATATGTAATCTAAATTAGTGATGTCAAAAACGGTGCGGCTTGATGTTTGGGAGAGCGTATATACGATATAGAGCTCGTCATGTCTATTGTTTGGAGCGACATCCACCCTCAAACCGGAATTGTTTTCTCTGGAATCCAGAAAGATATTGTCGTAGTCCAAAATGTCAACAATAATGTTTTGATTGCCACCGATGTCGTAGTTATTCCAAACACTACCATTAGCCCAATCAATAGCATTTCTCTCAAAATCAAGTGTATAGTTATCACAGTTTTGCGAACAATCACTGACATGAACGCTGACATGGTCTGTATCGGTACAACCATTTGATGTACCTGTTACGGTATAAGTTCTATCACTATTCGGACTGACAGTAATACATTGTCCTGTATGTCCATTGCTCCATTGGTAGTGGTCTGCACCTGTGGCACAGATTTGTACGGATTCTCCTCTGCATATCGCTTTGTCATCCCCTGCATCTACATGTATGTTGCCACCGCCTTGTATGGTAATGTCGTGTGGCCATACGTCTCTACATCCGGTATTTATACCTATAATTGTAATATCGGAATAAGTACCTGCACAAAGATGGTCAAAAGTAATGTTGCCGCTTATTGGAAAAGGACCTTCTGTAACGGTATTTCCGTTGTAGGTGTATTGTATTTCAAAAGGACCTGTGACATTGTTTGCGTCTATCGTGATAGAGCCGCTACAGGTGCTACCGCATCCAGTATCGTTACCTTTACTTACATTATCCCATTTAGCTTGATTGACATGCACGTTGACATGGTCAGTGTCTGTACACCCATTTGATGTACCTGTTACGGTATAAGTTCTATCATTATTCGGACTGACATTGATGCAAGAGCCTGTATGTCCATTGCTCCATTCGTAGTGGTCTGCGCCTGTCGCACAGATTTGTACGGATTCTCCTCTGCATATCGTTTTGTCATCACCTGCATCTACGTGTATATTTCCGATGGATACCTCAACGTGGTCAGTGTCTGTACAACCATTTGATGTACCTGTTACGGTATAAGTTCTATCATTATTCGGACTGACGGTGATGCATTGTCCTGTTTGTCCGTCACTCCATTGGTAATGGTCTGCACCTGTGGCACAGATTTGTACAGATTGTCCTTGACATATCGTTTTGTCATTACCTGCATCTACGTGTATATTTTCACCACCGCCGATAACGATATGGTCAGGCCATGTATCACTACAGCCTGTATCTACACTAATTATTGTAATATTGGAGTAAGTGCCTGCACACAAAGAGCTTATTAACACGTTACCTTCTATATTATCATGAGGTCCATTTTCGAATGTTTGTCCATTGTATTCATACCTCACTTTAAATGCTCCGGTAGCTTCGTAGCCCACATCTATGGAGCCATCACAACTACCGCAAGCTGCGTTGTCAACTTTATTTATATGGTTCCATTTGACTTTATCGACGTGTATGTTGATATGGTCGGTATCGGTACAGCCGTTTGATGTGCCTATTACAGTATAAGTTTTATCATTATTGGGGCTGACGGTGATGCAAGAGCCTGTATGCCCGTTGCTCCATTGATAGTGGTCTGCGCCCGTAGCACATATTTGTACGGACTCTCCTCTGCATATCGTTTTGTCATCCCCTGCATTTACGTGTATGTTGCCACCGCCACCGATAGTGATGTCATCGGGCCATACATCTCTACATCCTGTGTGTATGCCAATAATTGTAATATCAGAATAAGTACCTGCACAGAGGTGGCCTAAGGTAATATCACCACTTTCCGTAAAAGGACCTTCTGTAACGGTATTTCCGTTGTAGGTATATTTTACGTTGAATTCTCCTGTTATACTGTAGTTGGCATCTACAATGATAGAGCCGTCACAAGTACCGCATCCCGCATGATGACCTTTGTTTACATGACTCCATCTAGCTTCATTTACATGAATACTGACATGGTCGGTATCTGTACAGTTGTTGGATGTGCCTATTACGGTGTAGTTTCTGTCACTGTTGGGGCTGACGGTGATACATCGTGTTGTATGTCCATTGCTCCATTCGTAATGATCTGCACCCGTAGCACAGATTTGTATAGATTCTCCTTTGCATATCGTTTTATCATTACCTGCATCTACGTAGCAAGTTCCTGATAATTCTGTATCAAGTAAGTAGTGGTTATCATTTGCAAAAGCATTTTGATAACTAACTAAAATCAATACTATCATAAGCATAGATTTTAGAGTAATTTGTAGATAGGTTAAAATAGTTTTATTCATATCAATAATGTATAATAATTCAAAGCGGGATGGTGAAAAAATAATATTGTGAAGATTGAATTAGATGAACTACGTAGAGGTTAATAGCTAAATTCAACTTACAATTTGTTAAAATCCTTTTTGTTAAATGTTGAAATCTCCTAAATTTTCTTTATGTTGTTGATTATTATTTCAAATTTTGCGTACTATTGGTGAAAAATTATATGTGATGTAGTTTGAGATACTTATTAGATGATATAAGTGGCCAATGTTCTTTTTATAAAAATGAACTTGTATTTGGTATTGGACTTTGGACAAAATGGGAATTAGGAAATTGGGAAACTCGGTCTACAATCATAACTCATTGATAATCAATTAAATAAATTTTATTAAAAAAATAAAACATGTAATTAATTATTTTTTGTAAAAATCTAAAAAAGAGAGGTTTACCTAATTTCCCAATTTCCTTTGTCCAAAGTCTAAATTTGGTAGCCAACAGGATAAATATCAATTGGGGAGTAAGGGAAGTGTAATGTGGTTTGCATCAACAAAGACAATACTTTTGACACTGCAATATTCGGTATCAATTTAAAAGCAACCAAATACACAGCTATATCGTTTTAAGGCATCCAAATGCCTATGAAAATACCTTCAATATTTGTTTTATTAAATTTCATATTTATAAAAATCTTAAAAATAGACATATACATATATGATAAATATGTTATTTGTAATTAAGATTAAAGTAATCCAAACTGAAAAATTAATTGAAATTAATTGGACTTTGTACCAATTTATTGACGAATTGACCAAAATATAGACTTGTATTTATGCTATTATTCGATTTGATAAAATCTATGTCAAAAGCTGAAAAACGCTACTTTCATTTATATGCTCAAATGGGTGGAGGCAAAGTAGGCGTACCCAAATATGTACGCCTGTTTGACCTGATAGATAAACAAACGGAATATGACGACGAAGCGGTGAAAAATAGAGGTTTTAACTCTACCGATAAGGCGTTTTTGAATGAGAAAATTCAAGAATCCTTACATATTTTATATTTGAATAAATCGAGCGAAGCAGAGTTGAAATTACAGTTGAGTTATATTCCAAGATTAGTGGAAAGACAATTATGGACTGAACTACAAAAACGTCTTAAAAAAGCAAGACAACTGGCAATAGAACAAGGAGGATTTTTAGCATTATTGGATATTATACAATGGGAAAAAAAGATAGTGATAAGTAAGGGAGAGAAAGATATAGTAGTACAATTGAAGGCATTAATAAAAGAAGAAGATGAAGTAAGACGGCAGCTAAACAGCGAACTGGATTATCAAAATTTACGTATTGAAGTTGATATCTTGCGCTTAAAAGATGTACGTCTGAAAAAGCCTGAAAATAAAGTATTATTTGAGCAATTTGCTGCTTCACCTTTACTCAATTCGGACACTAAAGTCCTGCCACTAAAGGCACAAGCGGATTATCATCGCATTAAAAGTATTGTGCATCAATATGCCGGAAAAAGTGGACAAGCATACATACATGCCCAAGCCTTAATATCATTATTTGAAGATAATGAAGAATTTAAATATAATAATTTATTTGAATATAAAAGAAATCTGTGTTTGTTTTCTGAGTTGTGTTATCTCTCCGGCAATTATGATGAAATACCGGATATGATGGATAAAATAGAGGCGATCCCCATTAAGTCAGAAGACAGTGATACGGAGGTTTTCAAAACGGTTTGTTTGTTTGGATTGCTATACGCATTGGTGAAGGCAGACCGCGAGGTAGGATTAAAATATGTCCATAAAATCGAAACACTCTGGGATAAACACGCCCCAAATATAGGAGTCAGAAGACAATTGAGTTATTTTTATAATATTATGATTTTTTTTAGTTTGTTTGGTGAGTGGAAAGAGGCGGATAAATGGCTGGAAAAGATTTTGAATTTCGGACGTACTAATGCTAAGAAAGATGTACAAACTGCCGCCCGAATCTGGAAACTCGTAGTGGGCTGCGAACTTGAACCCGAAGAACTCGATAATCACATCCAACGTGCTTTTCGCTACCTGACCCGAAATAATCAATACGGTGAGACGGAAAAACATATTCTGGAAACATTCAGAGCTTTACATAAATCCATAGAAAAAAAAGAGAAACAACAAGCTTGGCAGAGGTTACACGATTATCTCACTATACGCCTCGACGAACAAGAGCGCAGCACTCACTTCATAGGTATGGAAGAACTCCACCTTTGGTGTGCGAGTAAATTGCAGGGATTGACAATAGCGGAATTGATGAAGACGCAAGAAGAGCAAGGAATTCATTGAAACTTTAGGCATGTTTAAATTTATGGTAAAAGTAGTTGACACTTTTTTGAAATGTAAAATGTAAAATGTAAAATGTAAAATGTAAAATGTAAAATGTAAAATGTAAAATGTAAAATGTAAAATGTAAAATAATAAATGTAAAAGTGTCGATAGTACATGTATTGAATATTGTTTTTTTATTTTATACTTTTTTAAAAATCAATTAATTACGAGAAATGTATTTGAATTGCGTCCTACGACTTTTATATTTTAAATTTATTACTCACATTTCTGTTAAATTTTTTCGAGTTCAAATTTTCATTGATTTTCAATTAATAATAAATAATTTAAAATTAATATTTTATTAAAAAAATTTTAAAAACCAAATTATATTTTGAATTAGGTTATGAAAATTTTGAATTTCAATAAGAAAAACGAACAACTTCATGATCGATAAACAAACGAATAAAAGACTAACATCAGCCCAGAAAACACACCGGAGAAACCATAGATTGAGCAACACGAAACAGACCAAAAAGTTAGTCAACAGAATAAAAGCAGAACTATTTAAAAAGATTTTGCTTTTAACAACCATGAACCACCCTGCACACTACAAGTCCCTATATATCAGCAAGTTAAAGACACATTCTTCTATTCATATCTGCCAAAACTATCTTCTGTATGTTTTGTTAAGGCTAGGTAATAGCTTTGAAAAGATGCAATTAAAATGGGGTCACCTTCCTCGTTTTCGATTGAATTAATTTATGAACATTGTAGTCTTTTACAAAAAGTACTGATCACTCTCAAATGTTTATTTTTTAACCTTGTTGTTAGTAGAAATTATATAATTGATATTTTCACCGTCTGAAGGATAAATAATAACGATTATGTTATAATTCGTAACCTCAACCGAACATAAAACATTTATCGATATAATACAAAACTCTCACATGGGAGTAGCCACTTGCAAAAGTCAAGTGCATTTTTATTTACGTAATAAGTACCCGTAATTCATTTTATATCATTGAGAATTATAAAAATTGTCTTGTCTCTAACTAGCACTGCAACATCAATATTTGCGATTCTTCTTGGACTATCAACCTGTAAATAAATAATTTTCATAATTATTTATTTGGAAAAAAACATCTAGAGCACTTGACTGCAATGACTCGAATG
>CALIZI010000129.1 GCA_938028705.1 uncultured Saprospiraceae bacterium
GTGAAAAATGTAAAATCCCGTCATTCGTCGGGACAAGTTGTAAAACACAAAATGTAAAAGTGTCGATAGTACATGAAGTTATTTATTTTTAAATTGCTATATGTTTAAAAATATGAAAATCAACTTATTGTTAAAAAACATTCACGTTATATACTTTTAAATTTTACATTTATTATTTTACATTACAATAAAGATTTTCACCTTATAGTACAGATGAGCGAAAACCTTACCCAAACCACCCCATCACCCGTTCCTTATCCGTCTCACCTGCCCTGATGTGTACAAATTCATTCGTATTACAATCATAACGATAATCTTGCGCCCATGATTTGTGGTGTTGTTCGAGTGCGCGTACTGCGTCAATGATGGTATGGATGTCCTCGTTGGTCATCGTCGGGTGTAGCGAGAGACGTATCCAGCCGGGTTTTTCCGTCAGGTCGCCATCATCAATTTTACAAGTAATACTATCGGAAAAATTTTGTGAAACATTCAACAAATAATGCCCGTATGTACCCGCACACGAGCAGCCGCCGCGCACCTGTATGCCATAGCGGTCATTGAGTAGTTTGACACCCAGATTATAATGCAGGTCATCAATATAAAATGAAATTGCGCCGAGTCGGTCTTCTACGTTATCGGCAAGGATATGTAGCGTAGGCATTTGCCGGAAGGCAGTAAAGACAGTTTGTATCAATTCGTGTTCCCGCGCCATGATATTTTCTATGCCCATTTGCTCTTTCAGTTGTATGCTCAATGCCGCACGAATGGTCTGCAAAAAAGCGGGCGTACCGCCATCTTCCCGCGCTTCGATATTGTCCAAAAAACTATGTCCGCCCCAAGGGTTAGTCCATTTCACTGTGCCACCGCCGGGATTGTCAGGCACTTTATTGGTATATAAAGACGAACAAAAAACCAAGACTCCCGGCGTACCCGGACCACCAAGAAATTTGTGTGGAGAAAAATAAATCGCGTCCAGTTTCTCAAGCGGATCATCGGGGTGCATATCAATATCCACATAAGGTGCAGAGCAGGCAAAATCTACAAAACAATAGCCGCCCGCCTCGTGCATCCGTTGTGCAATCTGACGATAAGGCGTAAAAACACCTGTCACATTGGAGCAGGAAGTGACGGCTGCAATTTTGATTTCGCGGTCTTTATACTCTTCCAATAATTCCTCAAAATGCGCCATATCCACCAAGCCCTCTGCATTGGGTTCGATACAGGCTACATCGGCGATGGTCTCAATCCATGAGGTCTGATTAGAGTGATGTTCCATGTGTGTGACGAATACAATCGGGCGTTTTTCACGCGGAATCGTCAAATATTTTTCGAGTTTTTCGGATACTTTCAAACCCAAAATGCGTTGAAATTTATTGACCACACCCGTCATACCCGACCCCGTCGTTACGATAATATCATGCTCAGTGGCATTGACATGCCGCTTGATGATTTCGCGGGCTTCATGGTAAGCAATCGTCATCGAAGTACCCGTTACAGTCGTCTCAGTATGCGTATTGCCCACATAAGGTCCAATATCGTGTCGCATCTTTTCCTCTATCGGCGCATACAGTCGCCCACTCGCGATCCAGTCTGCATACAGAATTTTTTTTCTGCCGTAAGGCGTATCAAATTCGGTATCTTGCCCGATAATGTTTTTGCGAAATGGAGCGAAATAAGTCTCTAAAGTAACTTTTTGTGTGGTGATGGTACTCATAAATTTATATGTTTTTATGTATTAGACTTTGGACAGAGGAAATTGGGTAATTTGGAAATTCGGTAATCCCGATAACTATCGGGACTTTTTTAGAATTTTACATAAAAGAATTAATAAACTATTTTATTTTAATAATAAAAAACATTCAATTGATTATCAATGAGTTACAATTTTAAACCTAATTTCCCAGTTACCTAATTCCCAATTTGTTCAAAGTCCAATTATGTACACGTAATGAAACTTTGTAAAATTACATTTTTTTTGACTATTTTGGAGGAAAGATTTTTATAAACAAACTCTGCACTAAAAAATATCTGATTGGAATTTGTTGACAAGTTCATTCAAAATACAAAAGTAGTTGACACATAGTACGTGAATAGAACACAGATTTTAGCGGATTGAGCGGATAACGCAGATTTATTTGAACTTAGTGAACAGATATATTTTTTGCATTTAAATAAAAACTTTATATAATTTGATGATTTTTAAATAAAAATAAATTAAAAAATATTTTACTTGCTTTTTTAGACAAGTATATCTGATTGGTTGACACTTCATACGATATTAATTTCACACAAAATATAAGTAACCCGTTTGGTAAACTTTTCAAGTTTGCTAAACGTGAGTAAGGCACTGAAATTTATAATTATCTAAAAATCAGTACTTTACTTCTCCGATAGCTATCGGAGACCAAACTTTTTGAAGTTTAGCAAACGGAAATTTAACTTTTAATTCAACGTCCAAAAGTGTCAACTACTTTTGTCGCTTGGATAAACTTGTCATTTTTTAATATAAAAATCCGCATTATCCGTTCAATCTGTCAAAATCTGCGTTCTATTTCACACGTTAAAAGTGTCAACTACTTTGATAAACATGTCAATTTGTTTTTTGGAATTTATTTTTTGGAATTTGGAATTTAAATCAAACTTATGGCTTACGATGAACACCTTGCAGACCGCATACGACAAACTTTAGGCGAACTGAAAAGTGATTTTACAGAAAAGAAAATGATGGGTGGGCTGTGTTTTATGGTGGACTATAAAATGCTGTGTGGTATTCATATTGATAAAAAATTTGGCGATAGTTTGCTGATGGCGCGTATTGGCGAAGCTGCTTACCACAATGAAATCGAAAAAGAAGTTTGCCGCCCGATGGATTTTACCGGACGACCTATGCGTGGCTATATTTTTGTCATCCCCGATGGTTTTGATACCGATGAAGACCTCGCTTACTGGCTACAATTGTGCCTCAAATTTAACCCCGAAGCAAAAGCCTCCCGAAAGAGAAAGAAGAAGTGAAGAAGAATATCGAAGTATCAAAACTGTATTCAAAATTCTTCTTACCTTGTGTTGTCTTTATAGATTTAGGGACAAGTTCATCTAAATAATAAAGTAGTTGACACTTTTGGAATCTGATTTTAAAAATCAAAACAAAATTTAAATACTCCGTTTGCTAAACTTCAAAAAGTTTGGTCTCCGATAGCTATCGGAGAAGTAATGTGCTGATTTTTAGGTAATTACAAACTTTAGTGCCTTGCCCACGTTTAGCAAACTTGAAAAGTTTACCAAACGGATTACTTATATTTTGTGTAAAATTAATATCGTATGAAGTGTCAATCAATCAGATAAACTTGTCGATTTAGGACATACAAATTCACTTATGATTATCTATATAAATTTTATAATAATGTATTTATAAAATAAAAGTACCTTTGCATTTAGGATGGGATATTTTTTCCGAATTTGGGCTGAATTCAAACCCAATGCCGTCCATTCTTGAATAAAAATTAAAAATGAGCATGGGTACAAAAACGAATCGCCCCCCTGTAAATGATTACAAAAACCATGGAATAGGAACTAACAATTATGGACTAACAGCCTATCTTATCAACACACAAATACAGACTACACCATGAATGAATTAAAACACGTTTCGATTACGTACAGTAATCCTAAAGAAGGGCGTACCTTTATGAACCTCCTGATGAAGCGTATCAACGAACACCTCGCCGACCAAAAAAACGGCTACCATGCCAATGCCGCCATGTGGTTCAAAGTTTTCCTGTGGCTCGGAGCTTGGGCTGCCACTTATCTGCTCATTATTTCCGGTTATTTTACGGGTTGGGCTTTGCTTGGAATGGCTATATTGCATGGCTTTACGCACCTGTTTATTGCCTTCAATATTTCGCACGATGCCAACCATAATGCCCTGTCCAAAAACGCGAGCGTCAATAAGTTTTTCTCTTACAGTCTCGATTTAATCGGGGTCAATTCTTTCCTGTGGCGATTGGCACACAACGACGAGCATCATGGCTACATCAACTATGTAGAAATAGACAATAATATCAATGGCTATGGCGTGGTTCGCTTTTCGCCGGATGATAAAATTCGCAAAAATATGTTCAAGTATCAGCACTTGTACGCGCCATTGGTATATGGCTTGGTAACGCTGAATTATGTAACCTACAAAGATTTCAAACTATTGGGCGATGCCCGTAGAAACGGTGTAGAAATTCCGGCAAAAGAAATCTTCCTGCTCGTCTTTTTCAAAGCCTTTTTTTACCTCTATGTTTTTATCATTCCTTTGATTATGCTGCCGATTACCTTCGGTCAACTCTTACTGACGGTGGTGATTGTGCATTTCTTATTGGGTATTGTTTTGAGTCTTGTTTTTCAGTGCGGACACATCACTGAGGGCGCACATTACCCGGAGATTCACGACGACCAAATTCCTGATTCGTGGGCAGTACACGTAGTGAAAACGACTTGTGATTATGGTTCAAAAAACAGCTTATTGACTTGGCTCGTCGGTGGTATCAATATACACGCCATTCATCATCTTTGTCCGTATATTTGCCATACACATTATCAATCATTAGTACCTGTATTGAAAAAAACCGTAGAAGAATACGGCTTGGAATATAGAGAACACGACTCTTTTACAAGTGCCATCGTGTCACACCTTAAAATGCTGAAAGCAGTAGGCAATGAAGAAGTGATACCTGCGGCGTGAAACCTCTTGAAATGTAAAAGTATCAGTAACGGCTGTCTTTAGCTGCCGACGACCGCAAGGGAGCATTCACGTTGGTGCGAATATACGCAAGGTAAAGGTTTTTCAAACCTTTTCTCCGATAGCTATCGGAGCTAAAGACAGCCGCTACTAATGTCAATTTTAGGCAAAGACAGACGGATAGCTATAATATAAAAGTGTATAATGTGAATGTTTTTTGTGAAAAAATATTATAAATTAAAACACTTTAGTTTAAATAAACTGAGTGCAACACACATTAAGGGCATTTTGCATGTTTTAGTATATTTTTTGGATAAAGACCTGTAATGACTGCTTTAGCTGTCAAGTAACTTTTTCTTTACAAAAGATTTAAAAACAGTTATTTATGTATATTTTTTGAATACCACTTGACAGCTAAAGCAGTCATTACGGAGTTCTCAATAAATCTTTGTAAGGCTTCCTGTATTACAAATGCCAATAATATGTGTTGCACTCAAATAAACTTTGTAATATATTTATTTTTAATAATAAATAAATTACATAATATTTTTATTTTAAAATAAATAACTTCATACCTTATCGCCCCCTTTTACATTTTAAATTTATTATTTTACATTTTACATTTTACATTTCAAAAACACTTTACATTTCAATAATATTTTATATAAAAATGAGTGATTTTACCAAAGTATTTATTAGCGGGGTGCAGCGTTCGGGTACAACATTGTTGGCTACGCTATTGTCCAATCATCAGCAGATTTATGTTGCTCCAAAGGTGAAATCATATCGGTGGCTGACCTATTTTAACTCCTATGAGCGACTCTTGCTTCGCCAGCCGAATGTAGATCAACAAGTGGTATTCCAACATTTTTTTAAAAAAGATACGGATTTGTTTTCAAGTCAATTAGATGCACCACCGACTGCATCTGCCATCGGACTGCTCAATGGTGCTATTGATACTTTTTTGAAAGAAAAGAACAAGCGAATATGGTTGGAAAAAGCTCCCCATATTGAGTTTTACTCCAGAGATTTGTTTTATTATTATCCGAATGCAAAAATCATTCATCTTATTCGCGACGGGCGTGCCGTAGCTGCCAGTCGATACCATCGCAAATCCAACGATATTCGCGCAGCGGCGCAAGAGTGGATGCAGAGCTGCTCGATAGCTATGGCGCATCAACAATTGATTGGTGAGGATAATATTATCATTGTTTTATATGAAGATTTGCTGCGGAAGCCGGAAGAAACAATGCGCCGTATCATGTCTTTTTTGGGAGAGGCATATCATGCTGATTTGTTGTCATTGCAAGGCGAGGAACTCCAAGCTACGGATTCTTATGTCAAAAATTCTTTGGATGATAGCCGCACCGATTCATGGCAAAATGAATTGACAGATAAGCAAATCAAACAGGTAGAATCTGTTGCGGGACAGCTCTTGTGCAAATTTGGATATGCCTTGAAGTACCCGCAATTTGAGACTGAAGGCAAAGCAATGAGCCTTTCAAAATACAATCGATTGCGGATTTGGAATGCCTTTAAACTCATTTTTAAAAGAAAAACACAAGGCATGAAAGATAAAAAAGTCGTAACGCTGAAACGCCCTTTGCGAAGTCGGCTTGGAGGGTTCAGAATGTTTTTTTACAGGCTGATATTTTCCAGAGATATTTACAGAGAAAAATTTCAACCTCCACCAGATGTAAATTCCAAATAACAAAACTCGAATTCCAAGTACCAAATAACAAGACCCAAATTCCAAATAACAAACCTCAAAAGTCAAGGTCATTCCGCGCTCCGACGCGGAATCTATTGCCGCAAGGGCGCAATTTTAGGCAGAAGCTACTGTTTGGTATCCTGCCAAGATGCAACAGATTCCGCGTCAAGCGCGGAATGACGTTGACTTTTGGGATTTGGAATTTGGAATTTGGTGCTTGGAATTTAAAATAAGCTAACATACCCAAAATGAATCTTTCCCGACCTCAGATCAATCGGATTATTGAGTTGTCTGCCCAGTGCATAACTGATGCCGAAGATGCCCGCCTTCGTCTCAAAAGTCATCCCTGCACCAAAGCCGAATGGTTGGTCAAAAATATCCATATTGACACTTTTATTTTGAATCAGCGCATAATCGGTGAAGGCATAGAAATAAGAATTTTGACCAATCAGGTAGCGGTATTCGGCGGTCAGTACGGCATACATAGACGCAAAAACGGATTCTTCATCAAAGCCCCGCAACAAGCGATTTCCACCAATGCGAAACAACTCATTTTGGTACAAATTATTTTGAGATACCAGCCAGCCGCCACTCAGATTTGTCTTCAAGGTGCTGCGCTGACTGACCTGCCAATACTTTGCTACATCTGCATTTAAAGTATATTGAAAACTTCGTAATTGGAGCGTATCGTACAGACTTTCGTATTGAAAATTTGTGTCATTGGGGTCTTCGAGTGATGTAATTTTTTGGTTTTTATCAATGCGTTTGATGCCTGCCCCGGCGCGTAATTTCACATCAAATCCTTTGCGCGGATTGTAGCGATAATCCAGTTTCTGGAGTTGGTAAGCTAGCCCGAAAGTCGAATTGCTGATGTCAATATTTTGGGGTAGCCTTCGGGTCTGAATGATTTGATTTTCGTTGATTTCCAAGAGGTTAGTCGCAGTGGTATTCCAGAAGGCTTTGAGGTAATTGCCACCATCGAGGTGATACTGTACACCGATGTCGCGGATGATGTCGAGGTAGCTTGAATCACGCCTGTACAAATCAAAATTGAAATCAAAACCAAAAGGCAGACCCAGTACATAAGGGTACAAAAACTTAGCCTCCATTCGTGATGTACCTGCACGAAGCCGCTCCAATTCCAAGCGAATTTCTTTGCCCGTACCAAAAGGGTTTATAAGGTCAATTTCAGCATTACCCGTCAGTAGCAGGCGACCTGTTTCACTGTTGTTGGGCAAAAAACCAATGATGCCATCAAGGCGACTGGCTTTTTTATTTTTTAAAAACAGGTTCACCGTCGCTTTATCTTTCACAAAAGTAACCGCAGGTGGGCGTTCTTCAGATAAAAAGGTTAATTCGCGCAAGCGACTACTGATTTTTTTGACCTGTGCTTCATCATACAATTCTCCTTTTTTGATGCCCAAATATCCCGACAAATAAGCATCCGAGACATTCGCTTTGGTCTCCACATTCACCCCGTCAAAAGTTATCGGACGACCCTGCTCAAAGTACAATCGTGCAGCAATTTGATGACCCTCAATTTGCAGACTATCCAACCATACCCGCGCAAAAGGGAAGCCATTATTTTCGGCATAAGTGAGTAGTTTTTCTTGTACATTTCGCAACTCCCGATAATGAAAAACCTTGCCCGAATACAGGCGTTCTTTGAAGCCGATTTTATCCAAAAAAGCAGCTTGAACATTACCGTTTTTCAAACTCGCCCATTCGTATTGCTCACCTACATAGAGGTATGCCATTCTGAGCGTATCCATAGCCGCCAAGCTGTCTATCGAAGCGGCAAGGTAGCCTTTATCGTGCAATTGAAACAGGGTTTGATTCAGGGTTTGGGAAAGGGAAGCAGGATTGTGATTATCTTTTTTATAAATAATATTTTTTTTAATAAAAACATCGTCTTTATCCAAAGCAATGACAGACAAGCGGAGACTGTCTTGTGCGGAGAGCGCAAGATGGGTGAAGATGAGTATGACAGTCAGTAAGTGGTTCACGATAGTATATTGAAATCGAAATAAAACGTTGGTTATACCTTTTAAACGAATTAATTACCCTGTGAATTGCGAAACACTGATAAAGTTATTCCTTTGCATAAAAACCCAATTCCTTTTTCAGTTCGGGCGGCAATTCGGGGAGTTCGGAACGCGGAATGAGTAAGGTGGAAATATTGTGTAAATCAGTGAAAATGTGGTGTTTAGCGGCGGTATTGTGCAGGTACTCATGCCCTGACGAGCCGCCTGTTCCGATTTTTCTGCCGAGCATTCGTAAGACCATCTGTGCGTGTCGGTATCGCCATGTTGTGAGTAGTTCATCAATATCTACAAGGCAGACCATGAGGTTGAAAGGGTTGTGTAAAATGGGTTCGTCGCGATACAGATTGATGAGCAGAGCGGCTACCGTAGCTTTGTGCGACATCCTCAATTTGCCTTCCGCCTTCATGCGGGCATGTACGGCAGGGTCAAGTACCGACTCGAAATAAGTGTCTGTATTGCCCATCATTTTCACACGCATCTGCTTTTCTTTATCGGTCAGGTAGGCAGAATTGTTGATAGCCGCTTTTTCTTTTTCGACCATGCGCTCTACGGCTGCTTTATAGTGTTTGAGGAAATTAAATGCTCCAAAATCCAAAAAGGGCGTGCGCTCCAACCACGATTCTATGACCCCGAACAGGGTCAAATTTTCGGTGATGGCTTCCAGTTGTTCTTGTTGGTTTTCGGGAAATACCGATGCATAATGATGTCCGTGATAGGTCAGTCTTTTTTCCTCTTTCAACCCCAGCATCACTTCCACCATTCTAAATTGAAAACTCTGAAAACCGGAAGCCGGAAAGAGATAATTCCGAAAATCGAGGAAGTCGAGCGGGGTCATGGTTTCGAGTACGCGGATTTGTTCGATAAGCAATTTGATAATCTCAATCATGCGGTTGAGTCTGCCGATGGCTACGCCAAGGTTGCGCTCGTCCACACGCTGCTCTTCAAACATTTGAATGACTGACCCCAACTCATGTATCAATTGCTTGAACCACAATTCATACACCTGATGTACAATGATAAATAAGGTCTCTTCGTGTGCGGGGTTGTCGTCGAGTTCGGCACTACGCAGGTGTTGGGCATCCAAAATTTTATCCAACTGGAGGTAGGAGTGATAGTGTATGGTCGTGTATTTTTTACTATTATCCGGCATATTATATATTGATGTATAAAGGTAGGGTGTTCAAAATATAGTAAAAAAGAGGAGTCGTAAAATAACTGGTATAGGCGCATAATGCCCTATTGGAACACCTTGTCTATAGACTGGACTTTGGACATTTTGGAAATTCGATAACTGGGAAATTCGGTTTTAAATCGTAAGTAATTGATTATCAATTATTTTACTTTCATTGAAATTAAAAAATATTTAATTAATTTAATTTTATAATTATTTTATAAAAATCCCGATAGCTATCGGGATACCCAATACCAAATTTTCTAATTCCCCAATGTCCAAAGTCGAGCTACAGAGGCACAGCAGAAATTAAAATGCTTATTGGATTATCAAAGTCTTATCCAACGAATGGAGCAAGTACGAGATTTAATGGCGCTGACCTCAAAATTGCTCAAATCCGCAGGAATTAGTGTCGAATCATTCAGCTTATGGGAAAAACGAATCCTGGAATATTCGGATAACTATGAACTGTCCAACCATGAACTGGTAGCCGCTTTTTTCGTTTTTCACATCATATCAAACCAATCACGAGTCACTAATCACTACCTCAATTCCATTGTACAAATTTATAGCCCACAGAGATTTCCACCACAAGAACATTCCTCACATCTTGCCTGCCCAATGTTCTTTGTTCAAATGTAATCGGGTCGATATATGGAATACCCTGCGGAACTTCAATTTGCTTACTAATGTCAGGATGAAAAGACACTTCAACAAATGCAATACCATTATCTCCCACCGTATATTCCAAACCACCGACCACCGAACCGCCGTAGGTAAACCTATTCACATACTGGTCAAAAAAATCGCTGTTACCAAAATATACATCATAGCTTACATTGAAATCGGCATGTGCGCCCAAGCCATAATAATAGTTGATAAAATCAGTCAATTGACTTACTTTTTTAGCACCGACAACGAGGGAAAGATTATTAAAAGGTTGGCGAATACTTCTACGTGGCAATTCAACAGTTTGATTCGTGACAGGATTGACAAAGGTTCTTCTTTGAAAAACTATCCGACTACCTTTTACATGCCAGCCCAAATCTCCAAACAGCGCAACGCCGAGTTCTTCATCACGAGATTCGAGCGTCAATGCACCATGATAAGCCGTCAGTAGTTCCCGTTCTTGAGTGTTCCATTGTTGATTGCTGAATGTCAAACCGGTTTTGAAGCCATAAGCCGTACCCGTTTGCGCTTCGGTATGTGTACAAAAAAATATGCCTAAAAAAAGAATAAATATGTATTTTTTCATTGTAAAATTTATTTTAATCTGTTTATTTACGATCTGGACTTTGGATATTTTGGAAATTTGGTAACTGGGAAATTTGATTTTAAGTCGTAAGTAATTGATTATCAGTTATTTTATACTTATTAATATAAAAAAACATTTAATTAATTTAATTTTATAATTATTTAATAAAAATCCCGATAGCTATCCCGATACCTAATACCAAATTTCCTAATTCCCCAATGTCCAGTTATGATAGAATATTTCTGTAAAAATACACAAAAAACACACAATCGCGCAGGTGATTTCTTTACTTTTGCACAATTTTAAAACTTACGCATAGGCGATAGACGATTACAAATTAGTTTTTTGTATCACGTTTTGCAAACTCCGTACCGACGACTTTAGCCGTCGCGAGGGGATAAAACTCCTGACGGCTAAAGTCGTCAGTACAGGTCGCTTCAATTCAAATTATTTTTTCAGCAAAACGTGAATTCGTACATCGAAAAAAGTAAAACTACGGACTATCAACTATCAACTATGGACTATGAACTAAACTATGCAACTTATCGAATGTGTTCCGAATTTCAGCGAAGGACGTGACTCGCAGATTATCAAACAAATAACAAATGTGATTGAAACCGTAGAAGGCGTACAATTACTTGATGTCGATCCGGGCAAAGCCACCAATCGAACTGTCGTCACCTTTGTAGGTGCGCCCGAAGCGGTGATTGAAGCTGCTTTTCAAGCTATTAAAATGGCGAGTGACATCATTGATATGCGCCAACATAGTGGCGAACACCCGCGACAAGGTGCGACTGATGTATGTCCCTTGATTCCCATTTCCAATATTACTATGGAAGAAACAGTGGTCTATGCCAAGCGTCTTGCCAAGCGAGTTGGTGAGGAATTGGGCATCCCTGCCTACCTCTACGAAGCTGCCGCTACTCGCCCCGAACGTCAGAACCTTGCGACCATACGTGCAGGCGAGTACGAAGCACTTCCCACCAAACTCGGCAAGGCAGAGTGGCAACCCGATTTCGGAAAAAATGAATACAATGAGCGTGTCGCACAGACAGGTGCAACAGTCATTGGTGCGCGGGATTTTTTGATTGCTTATAATGTCAATCTCAATACGACTTCTGTGCGTCGTGCCAATTCGGTAGCCTTCGATATTCGTGAAAAAGGACGACTCAAACGCGAAGGCGGTAAGCTCTCCGGCAAGGTCATCAATGATGAAAATGGCGAACCATTACGCACGCCCGGTGCTTGCAAGTCTGTTAAGGCAATCGGCTGGTTTATAGAGGAATACGGTATCGCACAAATCTCTATGAATCTGACGAATATCAAGATCACACCGATGCACATTGCCTTTGAAGAAACCCGTAAAAGTGCTACCCGACGCGGGATGCGTGTGACGGGGAGTGAGTTGGTAGGTATGGTTCCGCTCAAAGTCATGTTGGATGCTGGACGCTATTTTTTGATGCAACAAAAACGCTCAATTGGAGTCGCCGAAAGTGAGTTAATTCGTATTGCCGTCAAGAGCCTTGGCTTGGACGAACTCACGCCTTTTGACCCACGCCAAAAAATCATTGAATACCGTCTGCAAGACCTTAATGCTACACCTTTGCTCAATATGAATCTTCGTGCTTTTGCCAATGAGACTGCTTCTGAAAGTCCTGCACCCGGCGGCGGGTCTATCTCGGCTTATGTCGGTGCGCTTGGTGTTTCATTGGCTACAATGGTTGCGAATTTATCTTCACACAAACGCGGTTGGGATGCACGTTGGTCGGAGTTTTCGGACTGGGCAGAAAAGGGGCAAGCTCTTAAAGACCGTCTGCTTGCCTTAGTTGATGAAGATACCAATTCTTTTAATGCCATCATGGCTGCTTTCCGTCTGTCCAAAGGCTCAGATGCCGAAAAAGCCGCCCGTACCAATGCCATTCAAGCCGCTACACGACACGCGATAGAAGTACCTTTTGAAGTGATGAAATTATCGCTCGAAACCTTTGATATTATAAAAGCAATGGCAGAAATCGGCAATCCAAATTCGGTGACAGATGCAAGTGTAGGCGCACTTTGCGCCCGTGCCGCCGTACATGGTGCATTTCTGAATGTACGTATTAATGCAGGAGATTTGAAAGATACAACTTATGTGGAAAAGGTACTTTCAGAAGGTAAAGCAATGACGCAGAAGGCAGATGAATTGGAGCGGGAGGTGATGGAGATGGTGGAGGGGAAAATTTGAAGTAGAATAGGACACTGATTTAACGGATTAGACAGATTTAAACTGATATACTTATTTTTTCTAATCCGTTGAATCTTGTTAAATCAGTGCCCTATTCTACTTTTTAATTTCATTCAAAAGCTGATTCACAGCCCCTTTCAGTTCATCTCCCATTTTCAAAAACTCGTCAGATTCGCCTTCTTTCAAATACACCGTAGCATACCAAAGCGGTTTAAATCTCTCCTTCAAACCCGTTTCTTCATCTGCCAAATAATTATAAACAATATGTATTTGATTCATATTCAATAATCGTATCAAGTAAATCAATATTTTATCTTCATTATTATTAATAAAATTTTTATTATACATAAATTTTTGAGCAAACCGAATGGCATCTTCTATCTGTCCGTTTTTCAAATCATCAAGTGCGCGATTGACAAGTGAATAATCCGGTTGCGGTTCATTGACTTGCATACCCAATGCACGACCTGTCGGTTGATTTCTCATTTTATAAAAATTCATCAAGTATTTTAGGTTGTCTTTATGCCGTTTTCTGCCATAGCGCATCAAATACCAAATATTAAAAAACCTGTCGCGGAGTTGATACAACTTTTTACGCCCTACGCCTTTTGTCACAATCCACTGATTTTCAGTAAGATAATTCAATTGTGCGCTCACTTCATTACTTTTCATCCTTAGTGTAGTAGCAATATCTGCCGTCCGTACAGCATCCCACTGCAAGGCAACGTAATGAATAATTTTCTTCTGATTTTTTTTAAGCTGCAAAATTTTCCCGGTATTTATCGGTGTAATATCATCTAATATTTGCATCAAGTCGCTCAAAGAATCCTGCTTTTTAGCACCCAATATTACATTAAACAACATGACGATATTACGAATATTACCACCCGTCAAATCCCTAAACACATCAATTCTATAAGGCTCATTTTCAATCACTTCTTCAATTTCATCCTCCCAGCCATAAATTTTTCCAAGATGAAGCATCAGGTCTTTAGTCTCTTTTCGGTTAAGTCCTTTGAGTTTAATTTCGATAAAATGTTCATAAAATGCCTTATCATAGCGATGCACGTCTCTCACAGTTTCAGGATTAGCGGCAATCATCCGCAGGTTTGGATTAGTGATAAGTATTTCTCGGAGTCTGTGGTCTTCTTTTTCGTCCAGTTCGTTAAGAAATGTTCCGAAATTATCTATCAGTAAAATGATTTTTTTTCCATTATCTTTAAGACATTGGTTCAGTATGCCAAACGCCACTTCCTCCACTCCGCTGCTTGCAATAATTTTATCCGACAGGTCTTTAAAAAAAGTAAATTGGTGGAGTTCTTCCAAATACTCTGCTACCCGTAGCCACAAATCATACAGTTCGGATGCCCCGTTCAATTCTTCGGGAAAGGCAACCGGAATCAGCCATGTATTGAGTTGTTCGTCGCGTTCTATTTCGTATTTAATCTTGGTCAGAAGCATGGTTTTTCCCATACCTTCTTCACCGATAATCAGGTATTCCTGTTCGGGATATTCCATAGTGGAAGTCCTGATATCTTCCATAATGATATTGAACTCACTTTGCCGAACAACAAATTCCTGCTCAATTTGTGTAGCAGTTTTCTCACTCGTATTATATATTCTGTTGATTGTATTATTTATTACCATGTTTTAACCACCATTTTTTGAAAACCGGAGAATTGAATCTATACACATCATTATCAATCGAATTGTCAATATATCCATCGTGTTTGAGGGTATTGATGACGTAATTATAGTTGTTTTCTATTTTGTATTTCGCAGCAAGTTCGGGGAGGTCATGCCGATTGATAAGTCCTTTTTCAGCTATCAAATCCAAGAGCGATTTTGAAAATTGTAATTCTTCTTTTTTAAATACTTTATTCAATCTTGACCTGAAATGGTCCAGATAAATATGAACGTTATCTATCAGGTTATCAAAGGCTTTATCAATAAACTTGCGGTTGATTTCCTGCGGCTGTTCGCGGTGCAAATCCCTGATTTCCCTTGCTGCCGATTGTATGTAAAATGGCATCAGCCACTCCGTTTTTTGGAGTGTGTATCTTGTATTTTCGTCACTAATGTCTATGTTATAATTTCCTAATATGGCTTTTAGTAGTTTTGTGGCTTCTGCTTCGGTCAGGGCATTCATTTTCACTTCCACAAGGTCATTAATTTCTTCTACGCAGTTCATTTTGCCCACTACATTGACCAGCCCAATTGAGCCTGTATAAACGAATTGTACCTTCTGCCCCAACTTAGGGTGCAGCCGTATCGCTCTATTAATCTGCAAAAATCGCTTGACTTCTTCAATAGCCTGTTGTTCATCTTCGGGTTTATGTTTGTTTAAAATATTTTCAACTGTCACCGGAAATTCATCGACCAGCATAATGATTTTTTTACCTTCCAATTCTATATCATCTAGCAATCGGGTAAATTCTTCGGAGTAATCCAAAGCACTTTCCGGCTTGCTCTCTTCCATATCCAAACCAATCGGACCGATATTAAATCCTTTTATTTTCTTTCCGGCTTCTTTCAGTGTATTCAAAATTTTCGTACCATACCCGTCATATTTTTCCAACAGGTCGCTATCCGTCAATTCATTCAATAGTTTTTTAAAAAAACCTTGTGCATTATCATACTTCTCGGTATTTACATAGACTACAAAATAGTCATCCGGCGGGTTGTCATAAATATCCATAAGGATAGTCGTTTTACCAACTCGCCTTGGTGCTGCCAATAAAACATTCGCGCCATCTTCAAGGTATTCGAGTATTCGCGCTCTGATTTTAGGTCGCTTAAAGTATTTGTCTCCTCTTGCAGGCTTGCCTAATGTTAATTTCATAAGTGGTGTTTTTATATTTTCATTATGTTTCACCACAAAAATACTAAACTAATTTTAATTTGTCAATTTTTTTGGCAAATAAAAATTTGCTAAAAAGTATTTTTACACAAAAATTATAAATATGAATATATTAGAAAATAGAGAGGAATTAAATGGAAAGATTACAGAAATGCAAATCTAAATAATTGACAATCAATTATTTGAGTTTGTTTCAAATGAAGTTAAAAAACGAATTTGGACTTTAGACATCGGTTTATCTAAAGTCCAAATCCGATAATTATTGTGGACAAATTTCAACAAAATATCGGCATGTTTAGGAAAGTGGTTGACACTTTAGATGAACAAAAAATAATGTATCCCGTTTACTAAACTTTTCGAGTTTAGTCTCCGATAGCTATCGGAGAAGCATATCACCAAAATTTGTAATTATCTAAACGAGGTTTTAAATATTTTTTTTATTTTAAAATGAAGTCAAAACAAGTATCAACTACTTTTCTGCGAAATTTAAACAGATCAAAAAAAATATGCGTAGTGAATCAGAAAAATTCCGTGAGTATGCCCATCAATTTGTCGATTGGATGGCAGATTATATGGATAATGTCGAACAATATCCGGTAAAATCTCAGGTGTTGCCCGGAGAAATATATCAGCAAATCGGACAAGGCATACCTGATGAAGGTGAAAGCATAGAGGATATTTTCAATGACTTCAAAAAGATAATTCTACCCGGTGTTACGCACTGGCAAAGCCCCAATTTCTTTGCTTATTTTCAAGCCAATACCAGTTCGCCTTCCATATTGGCTGAAATGCTCATGGCAACACTTGGCGTACAAGGTATGAAGTGGGCTACGTCTCCAGCTTCTACCGAACTTGAAGAGCGCATGATGGAATGGCTGAGAGATGCTATGACACTCCCCGAAAACTGGACGGGGGTGATTCAGGATACTGCCTCAACAGCGACACTTGCCTCAATCATAACGGCAAGAGAGCAAAAATCTAATTACGGGGTCAATCATCAAGGCTTTGAAGGCTTCACAAACTTTCGGGTGTATTGTTCCGAACAAACACATTCTTCGATTGAGAAAGGGGTAAAAATCGCAGGCATCGGAAAAGAGCATCTGGTCAAAGTGCCAACAGATGATGCACTGGCGATGGATGCGGATGTATTGCTCAAGCACATAGAGAAAGACATTACCAATGGCTATCATCCATTATGTGTGGTCGCAGCGATGGGTACTACCGGTACTTTGGCGATGGATCCGCTCAAAAAAATAGCCGCAATATGCAAACAACATAATATATGGCTGCATGTGGATGCTGCTTATGCAGGTTCAGCACTATTATTGCCTGAATATCAACATCTTACAGAAGGACTGGAAGAGGCGGATAGTTTTGTATTCAATCCGCATAAATGGTTGTTTGTCAATTTTGATTGCTCCGCATATTTTGTAAAAGACAAAGAAGCATTGATCAATACTTTCTCTATACTGCCCGAATATCTCAAAACAAAAACGGACGGTTTGGTTGCCAATCACTGTGACTGGGGGATTCCGCTGGGCAGGCGTTTTCGTTCACTCAAGCTGTGGTTTGTATTGCGTCATTTTGGACTGAAAGGACTGCAGGAAAAACTCCGGTTTCATATTGAATTGGCTGAATGGCTCGAAAACGAAATCGTCAAATCACCCGATTTTGAGTTGGCAATTCTGCGTAGTATGAATTTGGTTTGTTTTTATTATAAGCCGTCAAGTATCAAAAATATGACCATCGAAAAACAAAACAACCTTAATGAAAAACTCCTGAGCCGCCTAAATAGTTCGGGTGACATATATCTGACGCACACAAAAATTAAAGATATTTTTATTTTAAGAATGTCCATCGGGCAAACCAATGTCGGGCTTCCTCATGTCAGCAAAGCATGGGATTTGATACAAAAAACAGCAAAAGAAATTTTGTTGCTTTGACATCCTTTTGAAAAATACCAAGAACATAAGATATTAGATTTTGGACAAAGGAAATTGGGAAATTAGGTAATTCCCTCTTTTTTAGATTTTTACAAAAAACAATTAATTACATGTTTTATTATTATTAATAAAACTCATTCAATTGATTATCAATGAATTACGCTTTTAAACCAAGTTTCCCAATTCCCTAGTTCCCATTTTGTCCAAAGTCCAAAAGATATTAGATTTTGGACAAAGGAAAAAAGGAAATTGGCTCAATTGCATATTTGACGGGAATTATATGTGTTTTTATTTTTAGTTTGGGAGGGGTGCCTACTCAACGAACATTTTTAAAATGTCAGGCGAGATGTGCATGTATTTTTATTTAAAAATTAAATAGTTATAAAATTTATTTTAAACAATAATTAAAATATTTTATAAAAAATATATTTATACAATAAAAAATACATAACAAGTTTTATAAATTATTTTATGAATATTTTTATTTAAATTTTGTAATAAACTAATTTTCAATAGAATAAAAATACTTTGTTGCCTGACAGGGTGCGATTCGTTTTTGTACCCATGCCCATTTTTAATTTTTATCCAATAATGGACGGCATTGGGCTTGAATTTGGGCTAAAACTCGTCAGACATTTAAACTTTATCGGAAAATATGAGTTCATCGGTAGTTTTTGAAAATGTCTGACGAGTTTTAGCCCAAATTCGGAAAAAATATCCCATCCTAAATGCAAATATATTGCTATTTTGTGAATGTATTATTATCAAGTTAATTTAAAAATCATAAAATATTGATAATCAAGAATATTAGTGGGTACAAAAACGAATTGCACCCTGCCTGACATTTTAAAAATGTCCGCCAACTTATCCATTTCCAAAGATGTGGGGTATTGATAGATTTTGCAAATGCAAGGCAAGTAGAAGCATGTACTACCAAAACGAGTTTCCCAATTTCCTAATTCCTATTTTATCCAAAGTCCAATATTGAATCAGAAGGAGAATTTATGATGACAATTCCAATGCTCTATTTAGAATTTAAAAAAGAATAAAACATGACAAATCAGCTAAAGGAAAAATAAAATCAATCAGCCTGGCGGTGTTACATGTTACCCGATTTTGGGGCTACATTACCCAAATAAAAAAGAGCGCAATTTGCGCTCTTTTTCTTGTGTGAATCAATTATTACGTATGAAATCTATAAAAACTAAAGGGCAGTACGTGCCCCCATGACAAGCGAGAATGTGTGGATACGCTCGTGGTGTGCGGTATCGTCGAGTGCAAACTTGACCGTAGGTTGTATGAATAGGTGCAAATTTCTGTCGAGTTGACGTTCTAAGCCCAAACCTATATCGGCAGTAGCGTAGAGGTTGTCTTTCCAAGCACCGCCTTCGATGATACCTGCCGCATCTTGGGGCGGGAATGGTTCTTCGTTGTCGTTGCTGTACTCGTGTTGGGCATACATAACGGCATTGGCAGTGAAGCCCGCAGTAACGAATGGTCGCCAGTTAATTGATTTTTTGATGGTGTATTGGGCATGAAGCGGTACTTCCACAAGGTGTAAGTTCATGTCCTTCATAGCGATATTCGGAAAGGCAGTATTTTGTGTGGGCAAATCATTGAAGAATTTGCCGCTGTATGCCAAGCCTGTTTCTACCTGCCATTTGTCGGAGAGTTCAACGGATGTCAAACCACCGAAGGTCATGCCCATACGGGAGGTATTTGCGGAAGTGTTCATGTCGGGCGAAGCCGCAATACGCAGGTGCATCCGTTGTTTGCGCTCCGGTAGGGGGTCTATTTCCGCAGTTGCCGCAGCGTCATGTTTCGTCCGGCTTTCTACCAATACTTGTATGGATGGCAGACGAGTGACGAGTTGCGGGTTGCGAGTTGCGAGTTGCGAGTGCTGGATAACAGACTCCTCGATTGCTTGTGAAAGATGGGTGCGTGGGTGGACCGTTTTTGCTGAATATGTCTTTGGTGTTGCTACATCAGGTGTAATCTGAATTGCAGGTATTCGGGTGTTGGAATTTGGAATTTGGAATTTGGAATTTGAAATGTTAGTATTTTGAGCAAAGTGTAATTCTTCTTCTGCCTCTTTTTTGGGTCTTGTTTCTTTTTGATTGTCAATATTTTCCGGCGTTTTTTCTTCTGCGGGAAGCGCATTATTTTCCTGTATAGGCGGTTGGAACTGTTGCTTAACAGGCGGAATGTGTTGGGGCGCAGGCGCATCAGGAAAAGTCATTCCAGTGAATTGGAATAAGACCCAAAATGCCAATAGCATCAGGAGTAATTCACCACCTTTGAGCCAGTACAGACGGGTACGCAGGAAGGCATCTTTTTCAATGCGCGATTCCATTGCCGCCCAATCGGCAGGTTGGTAAGGAAACTCTAAATTTTGTAAGGCATCCTTGGCTATCGAATCAATATGACTAAGCCTATTTTCCATAATGCGTATATTTTGAAACGAGCATTTTTTGTAATTTTACCCGTGCTTTTAGCAAATTTGACCTTGAGGTACTTTCTGTGATACCGAGCATTTTGGCAATGTCTTTATGAGCATAACCTTCTATGGCATACAGGTTGAATACGGTACGGTAAACAGGTGATAGTTGTTGTACCGCTTCCAAAATCTCTTTCTCCGAACAACGGCTCACCGCATCGGTATCCGACGAACTTATATCGTAAGCCTCTTCAATATCTTCGGTACGGCGGCGTTGTTGCTTGCGATAATAATCAATCGAAGTATTGACCATAATTCGATGAATCCAAGCCTTCAACGATGTACCCACCTTATACTTAGCAATATTGCGAAAAACCTTGATGAAGCCCTCGTGCAGAATATCCCGTGCATCGTCGGCATTGCCGGCATAACGCATACAAACCCCTATCATGCCGGAGTAGTAGGTCTCATACAACTTTTGTTGCGCCCACCGCTCCTGCTTTATGCAGGCTTCTATCAGCGTTTGTTCCTCTTTCCGCAATTTGAGTACTAATTCCATATTGTCTCCATAACGGGGTGGTGTCAGATTTATTTGTTTTTTGGAAAAATTATCATCATTTTATGAATTATTTTGAGGTATTTATTGTTGTTTGTTTGTGCGATGTCGATAAAACGAACTCTAAAAAATAGTTTGCTTTGATTCAAAACGACATCATAACAAATAACGCTGCCTTTGGTCAAAAATTTTTTATGAAAAATAATTTTTGGAAGTCAGACCACCCATTGTCAGCAATCAGACATTGGCTTTTGAATAATTCTATAAATTTTGTAATGAAATTCATGAAAATTCGCAAAAGTAACTTATATTTGCATCCGCTTAAATGAAAATGATGCTCGGTCTTTCATTTAAGTTTCTAATCAGGTCGCGTGGCCGAGCGGTTAGGCAGGGCTCTGCAAAAGCTCGTACAGCGGTTCAAATCCGCTCGCGACCTCTTCTCAAAAGTCTGTATGGATTTATCTGTATGGGCTTTTTTTATTTTATTGCTTTATGGTTAAATTGTTTTATTGCTGTATTGCTATAAGTTTTGCGAAGCAAAACTTTCAAACCATACAGCAATCGAACCATAAAGCAATAAAGCAATAAAACCATACAACCATTTAGCCATTCTTCACATTCAAATCCAGACCACCGTAGAAATTCATATCAATATCGTTGAGGAGTTTTGTCCAAAACACAATTTGTCCGCTATGGTAAGAGAAGTGTTCGACGACATGAATAATAGTATTGATACCCGTCTGTCGGAAGCCTTGCACGCTTCTTTCTTTCATCAAATCTTCGGTACTCATTCCGCGAATGACCTCTACTGCTTGCGTGATAGTTTCGGTGAGTTTTTCGATTAATTGTTGGCGGTCGTAGCCGTCTCGTATGGCAAACTCTGCGTCGCGGTCGCGGGTATCAGGTTGGTTGCCCAGATTGGAAATGATGTACTGACGGACATTGCCGCACAGGTGTATCACAAGATTGCCTACGCTGTTGGAGCGGTCATTGGGGCGTTGCCAGATTTGTGCTTCGCTGAGTTCGTTCAGGCATTTGACCACCCGCGGTAGCCATTCCTCTAATCGGTAAATAGATTGGTCTATAAATTCTTGTCTCATAGTTTGGTAAATTAGTGATTCTTTATATTGAGAAGAAATGCTTATAGATGACTAAATTATATCAAGGACAGTCATCTTCGGAGTAGTATTCCATTTTGGCAGAATTGCTGACGAAAGTACATTCGGGGTCAAAAATAACATGTCCCATATTATCTATACTTGCATTAGTGAAGGTATATAAAGTAAAATAATAGTCTCCGGGTTCAAGTTTATTCTGTGCGAAATTCATTCCTCTAGGCTTATCTGATATAGGTGAAACCGGAAAAGCACCTAAAAATCCGGCGGCAGATTTGGGGTCGGTATCTCCGGCTAAATCAGTCTTAGAAACTACCCACATAGAGCCAGATGTGTTGCGTTTATTCGGTCCGAATGCACCTTGTTGAGATATAAGAACTATACTATCAGGTTGACAAAGTATAGCTGGTTCGACAGACACCGTGCCTGCACTCACATCGGGATGATTACAGGTAATACTCACCATTTGTGTAAAGTTCATACAAAATTTTCCTTTAGATAAAGTACCAACGAAATCAAATCCATCTACCATGACATAGTACTGTACACCGATTTCAGTCATGATTTCTACTCCTGCGGGATAGCTTTCAACAGACCACTTGGAATTCGGTCCATCCTCTTTGCAATCAAAAGGAACAAGTGCCTCACAACTGCCTGTGTATATCGCAATTTGTGTATCGTTATAGGTAAGCCCTTCGTTGGTGAATGAGCAACTATCGCTCGTAGCTTCGATGAAATATTTATCACCGTCTCCCGTAAATGTAAACCATAACGTATTTTCCAAAGAAGGTTTTGCGCCGGATCCGTCCGGCTCTGCAAAACATTCAAAACCGATAGTAGGGTCGCTCTTTTCGGTCGTAGCTGATGTATTGTTGTAAGGACCCGTAGTAATGACATTGTCTATCCCTCGTCCCAAACTTGATGTAAGTTCGATGGCACCGGAACATTCATTATTGACAGGTTGGGCAAAAATACAAGTATAAACTGTCATCAAAAACAGCATGAGTAAATAGTTAAGTTTTCTCATTAGTTTATTTAGTTTATTTGGACTTTGGATATTGGGGAATTAGGAAATTTAGCATTAGGTAAATCCCTTTTAATTAATCAATTATAAAATAAAATTAATTAAATGTTTTCATTTGTAATGAAAATGAAATAATTGATAATCAATTACTTATGATTTAAAACCGAATTTCCCAGTTGCCGAATTTCCAAAATGTCCAAAGTCCAGTTAGTTTATAAAAAATAAATTATTTATTAACCTTTTCCAGCACTATTCGAGTAGATTGAATCAATGCTTTATTTCCCTTTTTCTCTCTCATCATTAATGCCTTTTCAAATGCAGATACGGCTTCTTGCAATCTTCCCCATTCATAATAATTTTTTCCTTTGTGTTGATAAATAAAATCCAACAAATCTGTGTGTTTTCCGGTTTTCATGTCCTCCTCCAATGAGATATACATCTGCTCTGCCTGCTCAAATTTGCCTGTATATTGTAGCGTTTGCCCTATGCGAATGTCGTTAATTATCTGCATTCGCTCCTCATTCAAATCTTGTATAATGTGTTGTGCATCAATTAATTGTATTTTTGAAATTTCTACACGACCTATTATTCTATTCAATACACCAAGTTTTGAAAGCAACCATGCTTTTTCTTTATTCGTTTCTGCCAATACCAGTTTTTCTTCCATAAAAGCGATGGCTTTTTTGAACTCGTCAATGTCTTCCGGTACTTCCCGTAAGTCATTTCCTATCGTATAATTGATATTGAATGGAATCGTCATTGTAAATAAAATTCCAAAAAACAAATTCCAAATTCCAATAAATTGAGAGATACTTAAATTGGAATTTGGTGCTTGGATTTTGGAATTTAAACCTATATAGGCAGTTGTTTGTCTGTACGATGAATGTTGCCCAATTGCAATCTGTAGGTCTGCAAGCCCATCATAAATTCATGGACGGAATTGGTGCTTTTGATATAGTCATAATATTTGATTTTACGCACAACGGCTTTGAGGTCAAAGCACCAGTACATGGTCATTAGCGGGTTGATCCACAATTCGCTGCCCTGCGTTCGGTTGGTTTTGTGATAGTCGCCGTATTCGCCTTCCAATGCACTGACGATAGAGTTGGAAACGATGCTTTTTCTATCGGGCATTTTCTGATTGGCGTAGTATAATGCCTCGCGGTATTTCTGCGCTTCTTCCATCTCTTTTATCAATTGGAATGCGCCCAGATAGCCGCCTTCTTTGGAGAGTTCCGCCACATTTTCGAGATAGCGGAAATGCGATACGCCATGAAAGTGATCGATGCCAAAACCCAGATTGAGCAGGTATTGATGTTCGATATTGGTTTGATATACCGCCGACATCGAAATGACATCTTCCACAGGCGTACCCAAGCCCTCCTCGTCTCCAAACATCAGGCTGTCTGTACCGCCATCAATCAGCAATATGGTGTCAATATTGTGCTTATCCATCAGGTACAGGTACGCCTCTCGAAGCCCTTTGACACCGCTCCGTTGAAAGGCATATATCCTAGCATCGTAGCCCTCTTTTTCAAGCCATTCTTTGAGGTATTTTTCCGGGAAATATGCCATTTTTGAGAGGTCTTCATCGCTGCTTTTGATGTGATAACAATTCGGAAAGACCTCTTCGGAAGTGGTATGCGGCAGGAAAGTAAATGAGAAATTTCCGATAATGACGTTCTTTCCCTGATTGACCAAATTTAAATATAAGGGAATACCTGCATATATATCAAAGCCGCCTCCGGCACCTGCAAGAAGAACGTTTTTACTATTTTCGAGCTTTTGGAATATTGGAATTTTGTGGATATTGAATGTCATAATGTGCTTGAGTTTGTTTTAATGTTTAATTGTTGTTATGGCTAATTTTCTTTAGCTAAAAAATCAAATATGATTTGTTTCTGTGCTTTCAATAATTGTAAAATAGCGGTCAGGTCATTGATTTCTCCTGCATCGTAGGCTCTTGAGATGTAGTATTTTTCTTTTTTCATGCTGATAAAAAACCACAAGCGGTTGATGATGATATATAAACCATAAGCTGGCTTTTGAACAGAGATTTTTTTGAAAAACGGGTTAGATTCGAGTGATTGGTCATTGAGCATACTTGCTACACGCATAGAAGCGAGTAGCTGCCCTGCCGGGTCGCCTGTGTTATCTTTTTCCCGTTTGTATTCGTGAATAAAAAAGAAAGGACTGACGGGTTCAAAAATGCCCGTAGCTACGATGCCGTCGGCTATGCCTTTGATAAGAAAGTCCTTGTATTCGATTTGCATAGGACGCTCGGCAAAGAACGCGACGCGAAGTTCGTAATTGTCAAATCCCACCAAATTTATCAATAGTGCAATGAATTTTAATCGCAATTCTTCTTCATTCCAACCGCGTGAGTAGAGTCCGAGTGTGTGCGCCAATTTCTCCAATTGTTGCTGTTCGTAATCGCTTACTTCGATATTTTTGCTGCGCTCCAGCCAATCATGCCACTCCTGTATCGGCTTAGCCTGTACATCCAAACCGAACAGTAATATGGCTTTTTGCTCAGAAAATGAAGAGAAATTTAATATTTGCGGACTTTCCATGTGATGCTTTTTTTGCAAAATACAATTTTTCCCATACATCCACAAACGTACATTATCAGTGCTGAAAGCCATACGATTTATTCATCCTTCAATAACTGTTCGTATGCTTCTCTGTTTTGGATAATATCGTTTACTTTTTCCTCCGAAATATCCAGCGAAGTGGCGATGACAGGAGTTGTTACGCCATTATCATGTAGCCCTAATATTGATTTGATATTTTTTCGTTCCAAAAAATCTTTAAAATCTTCCCGCTCGGTAAGTCTTGTACTTGCTATTTTTCTCATGCGCTCTACATATTCTTCATAATCCCTTCTTTCCTCTGGCGATAGTTTCAATTTATCTAACTTGACCTTTGCTTCGGGCAATCCGGCTGCCGTAAAATCTTCTTGTACCTGACCTGTTTTTAGGAAATATATCCATTCGTCCAACTTATCATTTACCTTTTCTTTGTCAAATAAACCCGCTTTGATAATCCAGTATTCGGGATAAATATCGTGGACGTTTGATTTTTTGTACAGGCTTTTCTGTTTGAGTGATAGGTTTAGAATGTCTCCGTGATGAATACCTTTAAACTGGGTTGTACCATGATATACGTAATCTTTGCCTTGCCCCAAATCGAAATAGGCTATCGTAATTGAGATGACTTTTTTGACATTGGCATACTCTTCTCCTTCGTCAATATATTCAGTAATGACCTTTGATGCGCCGTACAAAATCCTATGGAAATAATCGTGTTGTTTGGTATTTTGAATTTCGATGATAACGTATTCATCTTTGGAGTTTTGTATCAGTATGTCAACATCATTGTACTTGTCATCTTCGTCTTCCTTATTACCTTGACTACTTAAAATGGTTTTTATCCTGATTTCTTCTTCCAACAGCACAGACAGGAAACCCTCCAACACATCAAAGTTGGCTTTATCCCGAAGCAAGTTTTTCATTGCCCAGTCAAAACGGATTAATTTCATGCCCTTTTTCATAAGATAGATTTTAGGGCAAAATACAATTTTTCGCGCAAAGCCACAAATGAGCTATGTAAAACGATTTTGCAAATCATCCTGCGGGAATGGCGATTTGCAAAATCGTTTTATACCTCACCAATCACTTTTTTAACCGCTGCAATCAACCGCTTTGTCGGCTCGTGAATGGACTGCACATCATCCTTTGTAAAATCAAAAAAATCACTGTAATCACCTTTTTGTCTCCAATCGAATAAATCGGAGTAGGCTTTGCCCAATTCAATTTCGATAATCCCCGTTTTGACATAATGAAGAAAAAATTGGGTCTTTACGCCTGAGTGTGTTTTCGTATTGATTTCTGCCTGAACCAACAAGGCACTTATGGCATAATAGGCAGCATAATAAAGGCGATTGACCGCCGAGTTCCATTTTTTATTGTCTATCAATAGCTCTGCAACTTCGAGCGTCTCGTCTGCCTTTTCGAGTCGATATTTTATGTATTCGTTGCGTTCGGTTTGGTTCATATAGCAATCCCTTCCCGGGCAATGTTTTGGTATAATGGCGTGACACGAAACTTGCCCTCCCATTCATTTTTGGATTTTACGAGCGTGGATATAGCCTGACCAAATTGGAGTTCTACCTCAAATAATTTATGCCTGAATTGCTGTTCTTCCTTTATTCCGGCAGGGTATGGCACCAAAATCAGTACATCCCAATCAGAGTCATCTTGCTCGTCACCTCTCGCTCGCGAACCATATAAAATGATTTCCGACTCCGACTCAATCGCTCTGACAGATTGCTTGATGTGTGATAATATGTTTTCTTTATTTGTCATCACGAATATTTTTTATGCAAAATACAATTTTTCGCGCAAAGCCACAAATGAGCTACTTATTGTTCGTCAGGATTAACGATTGTAATATCATCAATATTAGCAAAATGTTTATCTCGCGTGATTAATGGCAACCCGATTTCTTTTGTAATCGCTGCAATCCAAATATCATTTTCGTGATTCTTCTACGGCAGTTTCAAATACAGACGCTTCTTCTTCACTCCATATTCCGGCAAGGTCTAAAATACCGGACTTTTGCGATGCGGTATATGTGCCGTTATTTGCTTTGGGCAAGTCGTCCTCTCTGATTTTCTTTAAAATGCCCTCTACGATTGTTAGTCTTTCGACCAAACTGTATGTATTGGCTGTTTGTATTAATTCGTGTGCTGTCATTTTTGTTATTTTTTATGCAAAATACAATTTTTCGCGCAAAGCCACAAATGAGTGTAGCGACTCATTTCTCCCACAGTGTTTCCCACAAATCTATCATTTCAGGATTATCTTGTTTTATCAAATTAAATTTCCATTCACGATGCCAACGTTTGAGTTGTTTTTCTCGAAGAATAGCATCTTCGATATGCTCGAACCATTCATAATAGACAAGCTCGGTGAGATTGTATCTCTTTGTAAAAACGCTACCCTCGCCTGTGCGATGCTCGTGTATGCGTCCACGTATGTTAGCGGTGACTCCGATGTACAATACCGTCCGCCATTTATTAGAGACAATATAAACCCAACCATTTTTCGGTCCGACTTTAGTGTTGTACATGATTTGTTTTTTGAATTTGAATAAATAAAATTCAAAAATATAAAAAAATACCAAGCCCACAAAAACAAAACTAAAACCCTCAAACAAAACCGTCTTGCTGAATTTATTTCAGCATCTCCCAAGCGATGGAAAACTGAGTTTTGGGCAAGTCTCGAAGTTCAGTAACTTGGATTTAAATACCAAAATCAAAGGTGGCTTTTGA
>CALIZI010000130.1 GCA_938028705.1 uncultured Saprospiraceae bacterium
GGGTGATGTGGGTCAATTTCAAACGAATTGCTAATTTCAACAAGAAAAAGCAACAAAATCAGCCTAATTTTACTAAAATCAGCCTTTATCGCTATTGGAAAGCTATCATTATACCTGCAATCGCCGCTCTGTTCGACCACAACCCAACACAGCAACATCCACAACACAACACAAAGCCTAAACCGAAACAACTCAAACAGATTTTTACAAAATTTTATTCGGATATTTCAAAGAACTCGCTTTTTTTAGGGTAGACTCAACATTCGTCTCCAAAGAAACGTTATTTTTTTCGGAAATGCGAGCGTAAAATAACTCGATACTCGCCACTCTCAACTCTTTACTTTTAAATATGCGTCTTTTAATCTTGTTTTTTTGTTGTTTTCCGATTTTCGTGACTGCTCAAACGACTATCGCCTCCGGTCCTATGCTTGGACACCAAACCGATAGCACCGCTACGATTTGGTTATTACTAAAAGGTATTCCACATGCGGCAGCACCTACGGGAGAGGCTACGGAATTTCAAATTCCTTCGTCGCCGGAGTTGGAGTTGATCTTGGCTGAACTGAAAATGAAAGGCTACACTGATATTCGGGAAGAACTGCAAGACCGCACAGTGGATGAGCATAAAATCTTACGAATATTTTTAAAGAAAACCCAAGCCACGCCGGACGAAACACCAAAAGTCATGCGTAATTTTTCGTTTCTGACAGGCTCCTGCGTGTTCCCGTATCCGTATTTGGGCATGAAAGGCAGAGACCGCGATTTTATTTTTAAAAGTATGACCGGAACAGCATCTGATTTTATGTTGTGGCTCGGCGATAATGTGTATTACCTTGACGGTGAGTGGAAAAGCTACGACAGGATGTTTTTGAAACAAGCCCGTATGCGTACCAACGAACACATCAATGAATTTATACAAACCCGTCCGCAATACGCGATTTGGGATGACCACGATTATGGACCAAACAATAGCGGCAAGAAGTACGAACTCAAAGATACTTCGCTTACTGTGTTTCAGGATTTTTGGGCAAACCCTTCTTACGGTACGAAAAAAACGCCCGGAAATTTCACCAGTTTTACTTACGAGGATGCAGAATTTTTCCTCTTGGATGGTCGCTATTATCGCTCCAAAAAATCGGATGAAATGTTTGGTGAGGGTCAGATGAAATGGCTGAAAAAGAAGCTCAAAAAATCGGAAGCCAATTTTAAAATCATTGTCGCAGGTACGCAGATGCTACCTACCAATGTAAAAGGCGAATCGTGGCATGACTTCAAAGATGAACGCAAAGATTTTTTGAAATTTCTGGAAAAAGAAAATATTACGGGTGTACTATTTTTGAGTGGTGACAGGCATTTTACCGAACTCAATTTTGATTATCGAAAAAATAATTATCCGCTCTACGAGTTCACTTGCTCGCCACTCACGAGTGCGGGCAATCCGGCAGGCAGAATGCGAAATCCAATGCGTAGCAAGCGATCATTATATATGAAGCAAAATTTTGGTCGAATGAGTTTTGCAGGTGAAGCCCACGAACGCGAATGTACCATTGAAGTCTTTGACAGAGAAGGTTTTTTGGTCTGGAGTTATATTATTCCTTTGTCGGATTTGATGCCGCCGGAGGAAGATATTGAAGTAGAGGAAGTAGAAGAATAAGTTATTGGAATGACAATTAAACTCTACTTGTCATTCAGAAGAAATCTAAGTAAAGATTGGCATGTTTAGATTTGCCGTAAAAGTAGTTGACACTTTTTCACGCAGAGAACGCAGAGTTCGCAGAGGGATGACATTAATCTCCGCGAACTCTGCGTTCTCTGCGTGATTACTCAATTTGGAACGTTCACTACATTTCAAGAAAGTAAGTAGTTGGACAAAAATAAACTAACAACATTTTGAACCACTAAGTACACAAAAAACACTAAATCGAACTAACGAAAAAGAACACAAAAACCTCATAATCAACATATTATAAAATTATTTAGTGACCTCTGTAGCCTGCCCCGTTGAAGAACGGGGTTAATTCGACCTTCGTGTTTTTTGTGTACTTAGTGGTTCAATATTTTTGTCGCACTACTTATCAACCATATTTCTAAACATGCCTAAAGATTCCTTCAGAATGACAGGTAATTATAGAGAGCATAAGGTTTCCCTCAAAAACAGCAAAGTCAAATTAAGCCAAAGCCAACACATTAGCAATCGCTTCTTTTGAATAGGTCTCCGACATACGCCATCTTTCCGAAGTCAGATAAGCATTTTCTGCAATCGTCTCAACATCTTTTTTATCAATTTCCAACTCTTCAAGTGTTACCGACGCAGCTATTTTTTTGAACCATACTTCTAATGCCGCTATGCCTTCATCGGCTGTTTCGACATTGAATATCGCTTGTGCAAATTTGAAATTTGAGTCAAAATCCGCCTAAAACTTGTCAGACATTTTGAAAATGTCAGATAAGTTTTAGGTAAATCGAAGGCTCATATTAAGCATTTATTTTTTTGTCGGAGCAAGTAAGTATTTTACTAAAACAAGTGGACGAAAAAAGATTTTCCCACGGATCGTTTGGGATCCGTGGGAAAATCTTTATCTTTAATTTTTAAATTAAAATGCGCTTTTGTTTTATTGAATTTAAATAATAAATTTAATTGTAAATTATTGTTTATCAATTTTTTATGACTAAATTTTGATTTAAAATTATAATAAATTTGAAATTAATAAATATTTTTTAAATAGTTTAATTTTTAAATAAATTTAATAAATAAAAATGTTTATTATCGACATGTTTATTTTTTATTGAATTAAAATGTCCGAAAAACAAACAGCACTTAAAGTTTAAATCAGGGAGAATATAAATAAAAAATATGGAAGAGATACTCATCGGCAGAAAAGAGGAAATTGAGATTTTGGAGGATGCTTTGGATTCCGGAAGGGCAGATATGGTTGCGGTCATTGGCAGACGGCGGGTTGGTAAAACTTTTTTGATAAAATCAATATATAAAGAACGCATTATGTATGAAGTGACGGGTATGCAACATGCCGACCGCCTCGGACAACTCCAAAATTTTATGAATCAGATTTACAAATACTCTGGAGGAAAGTTCCCGCCTACCCAACCTAAGAACTGGCTGGATGCCTTTTTCTTACTGAGCAATTATCTGGATTCCGTATTAGATGATAAGAAAAGAAGCGTCATTTTTTTTGATGAATTGCCTTGGATGGCAACCCACAAATCGGGTTTTTTAATGGGTTTGAGTTGGTTTTGGAACAGTTGGGCAGTCAACAAAAATCTCGTTGTGGTGATATGTGGTTCAGCGGCTTCATGGATGATTCAAAAAGTGGTCAATCATCGTGGCGGACTGTATAATCGTATCACAAAATACGTCTATTTGTACCCATTTACACTTGCCGAAACGGAAGAATATCTGAAAGCCCGTAACCTGCATTTTAATCGTTATCAAATTGTTCAACTTTATATGGCACTTGGCGGGATTCCGCACTATCTGGAAGAAATCAAAGGCGGAAAAAGTGCCGTTCAGAACATCAATCAAATCTGTTTTGCTCAAAGTGCGCCGCTTAGGGAGGAGTTTTCGCGCTTGTATCCTGCTTTGTTTGCCAATGCCGACCAACACATTAAAATCATTCGTACTTTGGCTCGCAAATGGCAGGGTATGACCCGACAGGAAGTGAGTCGCTTATCCAAAGTGAATGGCGGTAGCCTGTCGCGGGTTTTGAGTGAACTGATACATTCGGGTTTTATTTCCTCGTATCGCCCTTTTGGTAAAAAGAAAAAGAACAGGCTATATCGGCTGACCGATGAATATTCACTGTTTTATCTGCAATTTATCGAAGGTAAAGAATACGAAGGTAAAAATATATGGCATCACCTCAGCCAAACCCAAACCTACAAAATATGGAGCGGTTATGCCTTTGAAAATATCTGTCTGAAACACATCCCGCAAATCAAAAAAGCCATGAATATTGACGGAATTTTCACCTTGTCGTCTTCATTTTATCAGTCCGGAAAAAACGATGAACAAGGCACTCAAATTGATTTACTGATTGACAGAAATGACGGTGTGATTAATTTGTTTGAAATCAAATTTCATAATAAAATCTATACCGTCAGTAAAGCTGATGTAGAAAACATACATCATAAACAACTGATTTTCAAAACAAAAACAAAGACAGATAAACAAATATTTTTTTCCTACATCACTACATTCGGATTAAATGAAAACACCCATAGCAAGGAATTGACCGGACAAGATCTTACATTGGATGATTTGTTTTTGACGGAGGTGTAGATGAGGTTTGTTTATATTGTCTTCAAACAAATCATTTGTCTTTATATAAACAAATCACTACATCTACTTGCATGTTTTTGGTATAATCAGCCAGTTTGGAGGTAAAAACATAAGTTTTGGCTGCAAAGTCAGTGTTTTGCAGCCAGAAAAGTAGTTTTTAAGTGCTTTTTGGCTGATTTACATGTTTTTGTTATGTTTTTTTGAAAAAATGTGTTTATACTTTAGTTTTTGTAAAAAAATCGTACTTTTGTGTATTGAAACTTATCTAAATTAACTATACTAATACCAAACTTTTGAGGAAAAGTTATATATAAGAGTTTCCAAACTCAAAAAAACCGAGACTAAACCGCTCTTTATTCCTCCTCTAAATAGTAGTTATTCTCAATTTGTGATGGACTATAAAAAAGTAAAAATTCTTAGATATATTATTTTCTAAGAAAAGTTTTTTGTAAGAATCTACAAATTGAAAATGATTGCTTTTTTCATTTTTGTAGGTTCTGTTTAAAATTCTAACCATGAAAGAGAATTTAAACAGAGCTGAATCTTCCGAAAGATTTAATGCTCAGATTTTGTTGGATAAAATCATGGTCTGTGATTTTGATGCCGTTTTGCAACTCGTCATGAATACAGTCAAAACGATTAATAATAAGGAATTGAAATTATCTCTTATCCTGTTTTGCTATGATTTTAAACGGCTTGAAAAACAAGTCAATAAAGGTATTATTAAAAAGGAAGATGAATTTTTGGAAGAAAGAAAAATTGTCAACCGATTGTTGGAGCAAATTTTGTCGTATAATGAGTATTGAATCCATAATACATTTTCAAATTCAAAATTATGAACACAAAAAACGATAGAAAGGATGAACTGTTAAACATTCGCCCGGAGATTCCCACAGCCCTCATTAATGAAAATACCAGCCCCGAAGAGCGATTTCAAAACCAAACTTTACGTCCGATTATCAAATTCCAACATCCACTCCTCATAGCGATATTCAGACAATACCTTGTGCGTACTAAAACCAAATTTGCAGAATTTTCCGACCACGAACGCATCACTTTCATTGAGCGTACTTTTCAAAAAGACAGCAAATTCAAAAACGAACTTAAAGGTATCATTATCGGTCAGATGACAGTAGAAGAATATCAAACCCACAGCCAGAATACTGCTGCCTTCAACAAACGCATCACAGCTATGCTTGCTCAACGCTTGAAAGACAGCATTACAGAATTGCTTTAAAGAATAGGACAAGTTCATCTAAAGTATAAAAGTAGTTGACAGTTTTTTGAGCTGTAATAGACGCTTCAAATTGAGTAATCACGCAGAGAACGCAGAGTTCGCAGAGGACTAATCATCTAATCTCTGCGAACTCTGCGTGAAAAAGTGTCAACTACTTCGATAAACATGTCAAGAATAGACAAAAAATATCTGAATGACAATAAACACACAAAGAACCAATGCAGAACACCCTGACTTTATCGCACTCGTCAAACATCTTGATGCAGACTTAGCCGAGCGAGACGGAGCCGACCATGCTTACTATGCTCAATTCAATTTTATTACCAATATCAAATACGCAATAGTGGCTTACGAAAACGACAAAGCAGTAGCCTGCGGTGCGATAAAAGCGCATGGTACTGATGCTATGGAGGTCAAACGCATGTACACGCTACCTGCGTACAGAGGCAAGGGCATTGCTACTAAGATATTGACAGCATTGGAGCTATGGGCAGCCGAACTTGCTTACAAAAAGTGTGTTTTGGAAACCGGAAAACGACAACCGGAAGCCATACAACTCTACGAAAAAAACGGCTATCAACGCATTCCGAATTATGGGCAATATATCGGTATTGAAAATAGTGTGTGTTTTGAAAAAGTAATTCTTTAGGCGGGCAGCTAAAGACAGCCCGTACTACAAAAAAACTTCGCAGACAAATGTCTGCGAAGTTTTTTAAATAAATAACAAACCGTAGCTTATTGTTTAATAAACTTTTTAGTGGTATATCCTCCGTTTTCAGTTTGAATAGAGAGGAAATACATGCCGGATTGCAATGTTGCAATATCAATGCTTTTAGTAGTAACGGGAGACGGAATTTCTCTGATAAGTGCGCCGCTAATACTGTATATCGCCATGCCTTGCACCTTGTCTGATAATCCTGTGATATTGATAAAATTGTTTGCCGGATTGGGATAAAGGCTGATAATCTCGCCCAATTCCGGTGTAGTACCACCTTCAAGTGTAGCAATATTTCCGACATCTTGTACACAAAAACCGGTAGCTTCGGAAGAAGTAAAATTACCGCCGCTTGCAATCACCGTACCGGCACTGCGGAGGGCATAAGAACCGCTGCCGTAGCTGCAACAAATACCATCGCCATAGCTGTCATAAATAGTGAATGTATAATCGCCTGAAGTCAGGTCAATATTTCTTGTGGACGTAGCACCTACTGTACTATAACCGCTACCGGAGACTACAATTGCTCCGCCACGTGTTATGGTCCACGATGTCTCGGTCGGATAGTTGTCAAGTGTAAGGGTGAGCGTCATGGCACCACCCGCACAATTGCTGCCGCCTGTTGTAGTGACGGTAACGGTGTTGCTGGCACCGGATTCATTGCCTGCCGCATCAAGGGCAGTCACATAAAACGAGTAGCTGTTTCCCGAACTCATGCCTGTGATATTGGCACTTGTTCCGTTTACGCTGCCAATGACACTTCCTCCATAATATATATTATAAGCCGTCACACCTACATTATCCGTAGAGGCACTCCACAACAGGTTTGTGGTGGTTTCACTAGTACCTGATGCAGTCAGATTGAGTGGTCTGGTAGGAGCTTGTGTGTCACCGCCGCCGCCTGATGTATTGACAGTGACGGTATTACTGGCACCGGACTCATTGCCCGCCGCATCAAGGGCAGTGACATGAAAAGTGTAGCTGTTTCCGGCACTCATACCTGTGATATTGCTGCTTGTTGAGCTTGTATTACTAATGACATTACCTTGATAGTATATATTATAAGCTGTCACGCCTACATTATCCGTAGAAGCATTCCACGATAGATTGGTTGTGGTTTCAGTCGTGCCTGATGCAGTAAGGTTGAGCGGTGCGGAAGGAGCTTGGGTATCTCCGCCGCTTTCTACACAAAAGCCCATAGATTCGGAAGAATTGAAATTGCCGCCACTTGCTACCGTTGTACCTCCACCGCTGAGGGTGTAAGAACCATTGCCGTATCCGCAACATATCCCATCGCCGTAGCTATCGTAAATAGTGAATGTATAATCGCCGTCAGGTAAGTTCATGGATTCTGTAACAGTGGTATTTGCTGTATTGTAGTTTCCGCCGGAGACTACAGTTGTACCACCGTTGGTGACTGCCCATGTTGTCTCGGTTGGGTAATTATCGAGATTAATGGTCAATGTCATGTCAGCGTCAGTAGCACACTCGCTGCCGCCACCGCCGCCGCCGTCGTCGCATTGTTGCAGGCAGCTAGCCGAATTGTAACGACTTCTTATCCGGTTGCCGGGCTGTGGTCCAAAACCATTATTGAAATTGATACCCACACCCGAAACCAAATGACAGTAGCTCATAATCGTACCACCGTTGGAGGGCAGGGCGGCATTGCAACCTTCGCTATATCCTGCTTCCGGTCCGCAGCCGTCTATGGCGGTGTTGTTGCCGTTCCATGAGCAGTTATGCGTATGCGGTGAGCCGAAGTTGTGTCCCAACTCATGCGTAATCACTTCAACATCCCAAGTATAAGTCGGTACACTACTATAATTGCCGGTGACACCACTTACCGCTACATTCGCCGAACCGCAATAGGCATTAACATAGGCAATACCACCACCGCCACCTTGACGAATAAGGTGTACAAAATCTCCGTAAGTAGAGCCGTAACCTCGCGCACGCAACTGACCTAACATATCACTTACACTACCGGAATAAGGCGAAGGTGTATCCCATATCCTCAAATAGCTCATCTGGACATTCATGTTTTCATTGGCATAGAGGGTAGCAACTTCAGCAAATACACCATTGACATAATTGGTCGTACCGGAAGTACCGCCCCGCTGTTGGTACAAGGTATAATCTGCCTCTATGTGTACTCTGATACAACGTTCAGCACTTGATTTCTCAACTATTTCATCTTCTTTAATTTCAATATTTCCCTCTGGTACAGGAAGGGTGCCGCAGGCAAAATCGGGCGTATAATTCAAATCATTATTATTGTACAATATGTGATAATCGCTGTTTTCGATTTTACCGAGTACAAATTGGTCATTGTTCAAACTAATTGAAGCCACAACTTCATCCTCGAAAAACGAAATGGCTACAAGGCTTTTTTCTGCGCCTTTGATGGTTCCCCAATAGTGCAAGCCTTTGTCTATATTCAAATCGGCATCCGGCTTCGAAGCTACAACCATACGAAAATCAGCGGTAAATATTTCGGCTTCTACCAATTGCAGTTCCGTATCTTGTCCATCTATCGGAAGCGTCATCCTCAGATACTCATCGCTTCTATCCTGAATAGACTCAATAAGCAAGGTATTGATTTCAAATAATTGTTTTTTACTCAACACTTCTTCGGGGATATCCGGTAGGTCGCTCCGTAAGTCCACTATCGGCTCAAAGGGTGTGTATATGTCGGTTTGCTCTATCGCGGACATTTTTTGGTTTACCATCTCTTGAATACCATTTTGTCCTGATACCTGTGTAAACAGGAATACAAATAAAAGTGATAGTGTAAGGCTAAGCGAGTTCATAATTTTTGTCTTTCTCATTGTAAAGTGATTAAAAATGTTAAAAAAATAAGCGTGATCTTTAACATTTAATTTAAAACCTAATAAACTGTTTATCAGTTAATTAAAATTAATGTTTTTTGTAAATATTAAAAATATTATGAGACGTGTAGTTTAATTTCATTGTTTTTGTCTCCTTCGATGTCAAAATGGGACGTTTTTTTTATCATAATAAAATATAAATTTGTATAACTATTTTTATTCTTTGATTATGAATAACTCCTTCCCGCTATTTGTAAGAAATCCTTACGAATCGGGTATAAGAACTAAGAATAAACTCAGTTAAGCATGAAGAACAGGTATGAACCTGCTCGTAATGTTTTATTGTTTTTTAAATATTCCTGCAAAGGTGATATAAGATGTATTGAAGAGATAGATAGCTTAAAATCATTGTTTTATCTCCCGTAGTGATACATCTTTATTGTGGATGAATGGATGTGAGAATGGATGCGTTGTTTCTGTTTTATTGCTATCAGTTCATAGTTTATAGCTTTTTATAATTCATTGAATTGTATTCTTTTATAAATTACTATTATTAGGCTTTAGACAAAGGAAATTTGAGAAATTAAATACTGAATATCCAATTTGGCGAACACATTGAATTATAAACTAATTCCTAATCTTTTATAAATGTTATCAGTATGCCAACTATATTTTTGAATAATGATTAATCGGATAATTGCTTTATCAAATTTAAATCATTGATTATCTGTAGTAAAAGTAAGTAAAAATAAGCAATATTCAGCAAATTCACAATGCACAGATGTCACTGCAATAAATTTCAAAAATACCAACAATTGATTATCAATAATTTACATATATTTTAGGTCAAAAAAAATGTAAAATTCCGGCATGTTTAGATTTGCCGTAAAAGTAGTTGACACTTTTTCACGCAGAGAACGCAGAGTACCATAAATTGCAAATTCCAACATTTTGTTGTATTTTTACCACTTATCCGATTAATTAGGACATATCTCGAAATAACATTTTGCTCTAAATTCACGTTTACCTGATTAACTGATAAACTAATGAGTCTGCATTAATAATGAGAAAAAACGATTTTAACAAAATTTAATTTTGTATTATATAAAAATAATAAAAAATATTTTATATTTATTTTTCATTATTGTAATTTTTAATATAAAAATAAAATTTTAACTTTTTTGAATTTCTATACTTTCTAATGTGGACTCACTAATTAACTGATAAACTAAAAAAGTGCGACTGTTACTTGTCAATTCGTGGGGAGATTTGCTCAAAAAGTTTTTGAGCAATCCACTGGATTTTCTCCAAGATCACTGGTATGGTCTTATCCTTTTATTGTTGTTGCTTTTCGTACTTTCCCGCCTCAACAACTACATGGAAGTCAATAGCGTCAACCGCGCTATCAACCTTGCAAGAGCATTCGTCGGGTCTATTATGGCATTCGTGATTGCACCCATTACGGTACTCATTCTTATCAATGCCATTGCTTATCTCAAAGGCATTCCGACCTTTAGTTTTTGGTTTATTTGGGATTGGCTAAAACTCACTGCCAGTACCTTTTGGTGGATGGTTCGATCAGCCACCTGCTTTAGTTGCGACAATGACTTGGCAGACTATGCCTATGATATTAATTCGCTCATCAGAATCGCATGGATAGTGATTCCGCTATCTTTTATTTGGTTGCGTTCTACCTCTACTCTACTCACTCGTTTGATGTTGCTGCCTTTTATCGGATTAATATTTTATATCACATATCAGCGTAAAGCAAGTCCTACTTTTTTTGATAAATATATTCCCGAAAAATACAGAGATTATAAAATAGATGACATCCTTAACTTCAACAAAGACAATACTAAACGCCTTAAAGACATCGTCAATATAGATAGATTTAGGGATGACCAACCTAGCACCGATGCCGACCGTATCACCCCGACTCCCAAAACAAATCCAAGAACCAAACCCAAAACAAAAACAAGAGGCATTCAGCCGGAAGACACCCAAAGAAAGCGAACCGTAAAACCCAAAAAACCTGCTACCAATAATGCATTAGACGACTTGAAAGATAGTGCCGAAGCCTTTAGAGAGAAAAATACCCGCAACATTATTTATGTCTTGATAGGCTTGCTTTTGCTGGCGGCTTTATTGCATTACAGCGGTAAATTCCGTTGGTTGGCACTAGTGTTTATGATGTTGAGTATCGGAGGTTTTCTGTTGATGTCACCTTCACTATTCAATCGTCCGCCACCACCTGCTTATGTAGATAGCAACGATATGCTCGACCGTTTTGAACGTATGTATTTGGCACAAAAAGGTCGTCCGTCAGTGGCACTTACCGAGTTGTCGGTTCAAATCACCAAACAACTCGACAAAGAAAAACGAACTTCTATCCCCGACCAATATTGTCGAAAATATAAAGCCTATTTCTACGATTTTTGTGTGGATAGGGCGAGGTATGATTGAAAGAATATCGAATATCGAACAAGGAATATCGAAGGAAGAATTTGCGTCAGGTCACTTCAATATTCGTCATTCCTTGTTCGATATTCGTTATTCCCACATATTCAATTCCTCTTTCCATGGGCTATCTGTTTTGATAAAGACAGGCGGTGTACCTATCGGGGCATCCAATTTATAACGCAAACCACCGGAAAATACCTCGCCTGTAAACAGGTGTTGCCATTCACCGGGCGGAATATAGACTTCTGTATCTACCGTTCTTTTTTTGACGACAGGCGCAACAAGAATATCACTTCCCAATAAATATTCATCTTTAATTTTATATGTATTTTTATCGTCAGGATAATGTAGGTACAAATGACGAATTATCGGATAGCCTTTTTCAGTAGCAGCTTGCATTTGCGCTTTCAAATATGGTTGCAAAGTTTCATGTATTCGGGCAAAACGGGCATAAAAAGTACGCAGTTCGGGCGTGTCATAGACTTGAATATTGTCATCGGGAAATACTCCTTCATAAGTACGAAATATAGGTGTGAAAGCACATAATTCAATAGAACGTATCAGCAGTTCGGGGTCACGATCTAAAATAAGATTACTAAAACCACCCACCTCTGCATGATTGACCGACATGCCGCTGATGCCACTCGACAACAAGGCGGGAACAACAGAAGCTAAACCCCCGTTTTTCTGCCAGTAAGTCGTTTGGTTGCCCGCCCAATAGAGTGTCGCATGTTGGTTGCTATTCGTAAAAGCTGTGCGCGAAAAGAAAGCCAACTTACCTTCATTGCCGGTTTCTTCGATAGCTTCCCGATTGAGTCGCGCCCATTCGACAGGATAACGATTGTGATATTCCTCTGCCGAAATGCCGGAGTGGAGTACGGCATCCCAAGGCAATCCTCCGCCATAATCTGCCATCCAACCGGAAAGTCCTGCGCCTATCATATTTGTTTTTATAATATTTTTTAACCACTCAAAAGCATCGGAATTCGTCAAGTCAATCAGGCAGGCATCAAAGTCGGGTGTTTCGATAATATAAGGCTGACCCAAGTTATTTTTTACGAAAAATCCTCTTGCAGTAGCGGTGTCGTAAAGTTCACCATCGGCAGTCAAAAAAGGATTGACATAGCCCAGTACGGCAATGCCTTTTTTATTCATTTTTGTACAAAAATTCTTAAAGTCAGGGTAGCGATTTTCATCTGTCTGCCAATACCAGCGTAGCTGCGAACCCAATTCGGTTTCGCGTTTTCCACACCAGTCCTGTATCCATATCGCAGAGAGCGGCGCACCTGATTTTTGTAGATTATTGATTTGATTATCAACGATTTGTGTGCCGCCTTGAATGCCAAGTATAGTACCGTAAGCCCAATCGGGCAGAGCAGGTAAGCGTCCGGTATTTTCCGTATAATTTTCAATGAGGTCGAGCGGATTATCCATTTGATGAATAGTCGCAGCGAATTGATTATCCCATACCTCCGTTTCGATGGCATGGACATATCGAAAATCAAAAATTGAGCGTGTCGTATGGTGCAATACAAAGCTTTTTTTGAAGGTAGAAATATAAAACGGCATCGGCGCATAGGTCGTAAATTCACCGCCGCCCGCCATCTGTGTATTGGCAAAACCCGTCAGTGGCATATCGCCACGCCCGATGCCTTGCTCCTGCACCCATACAGGAACACGCTCGCCCCGCAGATTGACATGAGAGAATTGTTCGCCCATGCCAAAAACCTGTTCGTCTGCCGTAGAAGACTGTACGAGTGTGATTCGGTTATAGGTCGTGTCTTCGAGCCGGACACGCACTTGAAGTGTATTAGGTTCGTCGGCTACTAAAAACATATTAAAATCATTGCCACATAAATCTCCTCGTATAACAATGGTGGTTTCCGAAAAATTGATATTACTTACGGTCAGTTCGGCACAGGCATTTTTGACTTGTTCGGTAAAGCGAAAACTACCGTATTTATGTTTGACTTTGGACGTACTTTGAGCGATTCTTAGAAAAGGCTGGTCGAGTGGCAGGCGCAATGCAGGTGGTGTGGAACTGGTGGCGGTAAATTTATCTGAAGGTTTGAAAAAGATATTAATCTTTTGCTCATCCATACTAAATTCGATATGCCGGGCTGAATAGTAGTTTTTATCTTTGGGCGAAACGGTAACAAATTCTGTAACAACACAAGCTGACATCAGCACAAGCCATGCAGAAAGTAGTAAGTTGGTCTTCATTCCTAATTAAATACGAGCATCTTTAATTAATATTATTTTATAATTTATTTTTTTTAATAAAAATTAAATTTTTATAAAATTAATTTATTTTAAAATAATAAAAAAAATACATCTTGTTTTAATACAATCATTTAATGGAAAAATAACGAAAATGATACTATCTATGTTGTATCGTTTTATTTGGACTTTGGACAAAATGGGAATTTAGGAATTGGGAAACTCGATTTAAAATCATAACTCATTGACAATCAATTGAATAAATTTTATATATAAAATAAAATATATAGTTAATTATTTTTTGTAAAAATCTAAAAAAGTCCCGATAATTATCGGGATTACCGAATTTCCGAATTCCCCAATTTCCTTTGTCCAAAGTCTAAGTTTTATGAACAATCAGAAAAACAAGAAAGAGATTATCAGACTCACTTCACCAATTCAGCAACCGCTTCTATCCACTTAGGATGGTCATTCAAGCCTTCCACAAGTTGTACATGTTCGCCACCCAATTCTTCAAATTCTTCCTGATACTCTACGCTGACTTCAATAGTCGTCTCCAGACAATCTGCCACAAAAGCAGGACAAAATACCAACAAGCTTTTCACGCCTTTTTCAGCCAATTCTTCAATCACCTGACTGGTATAAGGCTGTAGCCACGGTGCTTTGCCAAGTCGCGATTGAAAACAGATGGTATATTGGTCGGGGGTAAGCCCCAATTTGGCAACAATAGCGCGTGTCGTATCATAGCATTGTGCGGAGTAGCAATATTGATTTTTGAGGGTCAGTGTCTTACAGCAATCGGGCGATTGCATGCAGTGATTGCCAATATCGGTTTTGACCATTTGCCGCTGCGGTAAACCATGATAGCTGAACAATATATGATCGTAACTATCCATATCATACTGCCTTGCACGCTCTGCAAATACCTCAATCATAGCATCGTAATCGTGAAAGGAATTGATGAAATTGACAGACGGAATCGGTAGTTTTTTAGCTAAAATACGATTGACTTCCTCATACACCGACCCGTTGCAGGCAGAGGTATATTGCGGAAACAGCGGAAGTATCGTCAGGCTTTTCGGACTGGCGGCGAGGATTTTTTCCAATGCCGATTCGATAGACGGATTTTGATAACGCATGGCAAGTTCTACGATATATTCGTCGCCCAAATGCGCCTGTACGCCATCGCGGAGGTTGTTGCCATAGACCTTGAGTGGCGAACCTTCGGGCAGCCAAAGTTCCTCATACAACTTCCCCGTAGGCTTGGAACGAAAAGGCGCAATGATGCCCCGTACCAGCAGGTTGCGCCCCACCGGATTGATGTCAATGACACGCCTATCGAGCAGAAATTGCTTTAAATATCTGTAAACATCATAACGTTTGGGGGAATCGGGTGTACCGAGATTGACTAGTAAGACCGCTTTTTTTGCCTCTTTGACCATGAATTTAGTTGACCTGTTGATTTAAATGTAAAATATAAAATAATAAATTTAAAATATAAAAGTGTCGATAGTATGTGAATATTACATTATGATTTTTATTTTTTATAATAAATTTGAAATCAATAAAATACTTTTCTTATTTCACGTTCCGCAATTTTTATATTTTAAATTTGTTTTGATAATTATCGGAATTACATTTTACATTAATTTAAATTTGTAAAGAAACTTTATTTAACAATGTGGTAGTGCCATAAATGTAATGCCCTTACTTGCCTTGCATTTTGGAAATGCAAGGCAAGTTGCCCAACTTTCAGCATTACATTTGCAGGACTACCAACAATGTAATTGGTTTATCAGTCGATTATATCAAATCAGCCTGATATACTGTTCAACCGATTAACTGATAAACTTTTAGCAAAAGTAAATAATCGTAACAAATTGTCAGGGCTTTAGTTGATTTTGAATGCTGAAAGTTTGTTGTATGTGAAACTTGAATTGAAGGCTGTCCGCTTTTTATCAGTAAAATTGTTATTTTTGTCCAATGAAAATAGACCACCTTCGCATACACAATTATAAATCACTGGTTGATTTTGAACTGATTAATCCGAATCCGTTTACGGTATTTGTAGGTCCGAATGCATCTGGGAAGTCGAATATTTTTGAGGCATTGGAGTTTTTGAGTTATATTACCAATACTTCATCTGCTATGGTCAACAGGATGTTTGATGGTTTGGAAAATTATCTCAACAAAAATGTTGTTAATACATTTGAACACCGGAATAATGGCAGTCAAAAAACTATTGACATCAAACAAGACCAATTTATTTCTTTTTCTTTAAACCATAAAAAAATAAATTTTGAATATACACATCAACCTAATTCCAACAAATTTATACCACAGCAAGTAAGTTACGATTCTAATAATTTACTCGAACAATTTACAGATATTTTTTCGCGTATTTTTGTAGGACGACACCAATATTGGAAGATTAAAAATGAGACCGATTCCAAACTCAATATCGATGCCTCTAATCTTGAATTGGTCTTACAGCGTCTTTTGAAAAATGATATAATTCGGGAAGAGTTGTTAGAAATATTTGAACTGTTAATTCCTGAATTTGAAGATATTAAAGTCGTCTCTAATCAATTCAGTGAAAAATCAACGCTCTTGGTAAAAGAAAAATACTCCGAAAAATACTATACTAAAAATCTTCTTTCGGATGGTACAATCAATATCATTGCACTCTTTACTGCATTGTACCAAAGTGATCAACCACAATTTTTGTGTATTGAAGAACCCGAAAACGGGCTAAATCCTTACGTTGTTGAAGAACTCATAGAAATTTTACGTAATGCGTGTAAAGACGAAGGACATACCATCTGGCTCAATTCTCATTCGCAAACTATTGCCCGTCACCTGCAACCGCACGAGATGATACTGATAGATAAAAAGGAAGGTATTACCCGCCCCAAGCAAGTGCAAGATTTTAAATTGCATGGACTGACCATGGACGAAGCATGGTTGAGTAATGCTATCGGAGGAGGGTTGCCATGGTAAAATTAGGTTTTATCGGAGAGGGAAAAACAGAGCGTAAAATCCTCGAATCTGAACGCTTTAGAGAACTATTGGATAGTCTTAATCTGAAATATGTTGAAGAAGTATCAGATGCAAAAGGCGGTGGCAATCTAGTTCCCGAAAGAATTATTGGTTTGGTAGAAAAACTCAAAAAATCCGGTGCAAACCAAATCATTATTTTGACGGATTTGGAAAATATGCCTTGCATCACCACTGCAAAACAGCGAATACAAACCGATAAACACATTATCATCATTGCCGTCAAAAAAATAGAAGCGTGGTTTTTAGCAGATACGGCTGCCATTTCAGCATTTCTTGAGCAAAACTACATTTGCGAATCGCCGGAAGAAATAGATGAACCGTTTGATTTCATCAAAAGTGAATCGGAAAGACTGAAAGGCAGAGGAGTGAGAAGTAAACGATTGCTCTGCGGAAGAATACTAAAAAGCGGCTTCTCCATCCAAAATGCCGCCCAACACCCCAACTGTCCGAGCGCAGCATACTTTATCAAAAGATTGAATATGCTTGCTGAAATTGATGTTTCCTGAGCTATTTAAATAAACGAAAAATGACCTATTTTGAGGAAATAAGGGAGATAACAAAACGAATACCGGCAACGATAGTCGATTTTGCCCAAGCAAGAGAGCGCAGCTCTCCACCCACACAGGCATCATCTAATTTCATCACGAACAAAGAACAAGGAGATTGGGCGGAAACATTAATTTTCAAAGCCATTAATGAGACTTTCGACGGACTGGTTGCTGTCAGATATGGCAAATCGGATGACTTGGTGGCAGGTGAAAAAGGCTTTGACACTTTTTATAATGATTTTCAAGATGAACTGGATACTATCGGTAAACGCCCCGACTTGCTGGTTTTCAAAGAAGAAGATTTTAGAGAAGATTTAGGTTATGATATTAGTAAATTGGAACATGCTTCTATTGCGGATTATGTGACACTTGCTATTGCGGGTTTGGAGGTGCGTTCAAGTGCATTTTTGATTGATAAATACGAAGCGGAAATGCAAAAAAGAACCCATGATAATCTCCAAAAAGCATTTCGAATCAAAACTAAAATCATTGCAGAGTATTCGGATATTTTAGAAAATCCAAAGAAGAAAAAGTACCTTGATATTTTGAATAGTATTACAGAAGATACCATTTATGCCATCAGTTTCAGAAGCCCGTCGTGGAGGTCATCACAAAGACTTGAAGAATTGAGTAACTTATTTAAAGAACTTAATCTTGCTATCAGAACCGTTCAAAAAAGAGATTATTTGAGCATTACGCCCAAAGTCGAAGATTTGAAAGTGGTTTTTAAATGGATTGAAAAATTCAACGTTCCTCACTTTTACGTTCAAGTTTTTTTTGATAAGGTATTTGGTATTGCGTTCAAAGAAATTTTGACGCTGATTACAGATTCCGAAAAAGAAGGAGAGCATTATGAAATAGGCAAAGACATTAAAAATCAGAATAAAACCACTATCAAGATAAATACGAGAAAAACCAGTCAAATAGCCTACAAAGTGGATGAACCCGAACATAAAAGTATTCGTAGAGAAATGGGTAGAGGCAGGCTTCTTTTTTATGTTTCATTTGATAAAGGAACTGCTTATCTCGACATCAAAACACTCCAACAATTGTTAGATATACAAATGAATAATTCGTGATATTAGAAAAAACATATACACAAAAAGTCGGTTTATCGCACAGGAAAAAATATGCTCAATTCTTCACACCGGAAGAAGTGGCAGAGGTGATGATTGATTGGATATTAAAAAATAAATCGCTGAAAACTGTACTCGAACCTGCATTCGGACTTGGCGTTTTTTCGCGCTTATTATTAAAGAAAAATTGTAATGTAAAGATAAAGGGTTTTGACGTTGATCCTGTAATTTTTGAAGAAGCCAATACTTCTTTTCGCGAATATTCTAATGTACAACTTATCTTAGAAGACTACCTGTTCAATGATTGGGAAAATAAATATGATGGAATATTATGCAATCCGCCATATTTCAAATTTCACGATTATGAAAACAAAAAAGCACTGGAAGAAATAAAGAAAAGATTGAACGTCAAACTTAATGGTTTTACCAATATTTATACGCTTTTTTTACTCAAATCCATTTACCAACTCAATGAAGGCGGAAAAGCTGCATATATTATTCCTTCTGAGTTTTTAAATTCGGATTATGGTACTTTCGTAAAAGATTACCTCTTGAAAACCAATGCATTAAAGCATATTATTATTTTTGATTTTAAAGAAAATATTTTTGACGATGCGCTTACTACAAGTGCTATTTTGCTTTTATCAAAAGATAATAAGACATCTTCCGTCAGTTTTTCAAGCATACAAAACAGAGAACAATTTGACGACATTAAAAAGCAGATAAAGAATACCAAAACGGAATTATCCAACAACACGATAAGCAATACAAACCTTGACCCCAATATCAAATGGCGGGCATATTATCAAACACAATTTAATAAAAAATATAAATATCTTGTGCCATTTAAAAAAGTAGCTAAAGTCGTCAGAGGCATAGCTACGGGTGCAAACGAATATTTCACATTCAACAAAGAAAAAGTCGAAAAATTAAATATTCCACACCATAGTTTGCTACCTTGTATCACTAAATCGAAGGATGTCAACTCACCATTTTTCACCTCAAAACATTTTAAAGAATTGATTGATTCAAATGCTAATATTTATTTATTCGACGCAGGAAAAACACCTAGCGATTCTGATGTATTGGACTATATTGCATCAGGTGAAAAACAGGGCATTCATGAAAAGTTTTTGACCTCAAGAAGGAACCCTTGGTTCATCAACGAAAACAGACCCCCTTCACCTATTTGGGTAAGCGTGTTCAACAGAAAACACGTTAAATTTATACGCAATGAAGCGCAAATTTCCAATCTGACTACCTTCCATTGCATCTATCTCAAATCAGATTTATTCAGTAGCGATATTGATGTTGATTTGCTCTTTGCCTATTTATTGACCGATATTGCAAAAGAGATTTTCAGCGATAACAGAAGGGAGTATGGGGATGGATTAAAGAAGTTTGAACCCAATGATTTGAATAATGGTTTGATGTTGGATTTATCTCAATTGACGAAGGAGGAAAAAGAAGATATAAAAATATTATACCATACTTACCGCAAATCAGTCATGGAATATCGAGAAGATAAAGACCACATTGATACCATAGAAAAGATACTGAAAAAGAAATACATGGTCGTTTAATTGACATATACTGCTTTATGGTTAGATTGTTTTATTGTTTATATAGCCATAATTAAATCACAAATAACTGTTTATCAACAATATAGCAATATAACAATGAAACATTTTTTAAAATAAAAAGTATAATTTTAAACCTAATAAGTAATGAGACAAAAATAAACTAACAATATTTGAACCACTAAGCACACTAAAATCGAATGGACGCAGAGAACACAAAGTATTTCTAAGTAATTAATAATGAATTTTTTACACAAACTTTGTTTTCTTATTTCGTTAATTCGACATTCGTGTTCTTAGTGTGCTTAGTGGTTAAGATATTTTTGTCCACCTACTTACAGTATAAAATCCAAAACAAAACCCACCAAAATTCGGTTGTATATGTTTACAGAAAACCGAAACAAGTAAATGCGAATCATACTTTTTACAGGCAAAGGCGGTGTGGGAAAAACGACCACTGCGGCGGCTACGGCACTACATGCGGCGAAACAAGGCTACAAGACACTCGTTATTTCCACCGACCCTGCACACAGTCTTTCCGATGCGCTCGACATCGAACTCAATCCCGAACCCACTCCGATCAGTGACAATCTTTGGGGGCAGGAATTTGATGCCTACTACTCCATGAAAAAGCATTGGGCGAGTATGCGACAGATGATGTTGACGATATTCAAATGGCGCGGCGTGGATAATGTGGTGGCGGAGGAACTTTCGGTATTGCCGGGCATGGAGGAAGCCTCTGCTTTTTTGTGGATTGAAAAATATTACCGCGAAGATGACTACGACCTCATCGTGATAGACAGCGCACCTACGGGCGAAACGCTCACGCTGCTCACGCTTCCGCAAGTGACCAAATCGTGGTTGACCAAAGCCTTTCCGGGACAGAAATTTGCCGTCAAATCCGTCGGTAAATTGGTGCGTAAAACCACCGGCGTACCGCTTGATAAAGGCTATGAAGAACTCGAAAGTTTGTTTGACAAATTGCAACATATACAAGAGGTGATGCTCAATCCGGAGGTGTGTTCGATACGCATCGTAGCAAACCCTGAACGCATGGTCATCCAAGAAGCCAAACGCGCTTATACCTACCTTCAACTCTATGGTTATAATGTAGATGCGGTGGTGGTCAACCGGATTTTGCCGAAGGCGGCAGGTGGTAAATTATTTAAAAAATACCTCACTTCTCAGGCAAAATATCTGGAAGAAATTGAGGAGACTTTTACGCCTTTGCCTATCTTCAAAGTAGAGCATTTGGGGCATGAAGTTTTTGGTTTGGATTTGTTGGATAAAATCGGTGACACGATTTACGGCGATGAAGACCCGACCACGATTTTTCACGATAAAAGCCCTTTTCAAGTGGAAGAAGACGGCGATTTTTATACCATAAAAATACGCTTGCCCTTTATAGATGAAGATGATTTTGAGGTCAATAAATTCGGCGATGAAATCGTCATTGACTTGCAAGGGCAACGCAAAAGTGTCATTCTTCCTCGCTTTGCCAATTTTCTGACCTTCGATAGTCATACTTTTGAGTATCCTTGGTTGAGTGTGAAATTGAAGAAGTAACTAAAGAAAATTCCAAATTCCAAGCACCAAATTCCAAAAAATACAGCGTGAAAACAAATTGGAATTTGGATTTTGTTATTTGGAATTTAATATATTATGGAAAAATATTTAAAACTAATAGCAGAAAGTTATACGGGTTATGCGGGCTACTTGTGGCAGCAAATCACGCATCCCGGATGGGGGAATTATTTTTATATGTTGGTGGTCGTGTCTGCCTTCTTTTTTCTGTTGGAAATATTGCGCCCGTGGCGGGAAAATCAACCTAAATTTCGTAAAGATTTTTGGTTGGATTTTTTCTATATGTTTTTCAATTTTTTCTTGTTTTCACTCCTCATTTATAATGCCGCTTCAAATGTGGTAGTCAATTTGTTTAATGATTTTCTGGGGCTGTTTGGTATCAAAAATCTGGTAGCGATTCAGATAGGAACTTGGGCGGTATGGTTGCAGTTGCTGATGCTTTTTGTCATTCGGGATTTCATTCAATGGTGTACACATCGCTTACTGCATCGGGTGGAATTTCTGTGGGAATTTCACAAAGTACATCACTCGGTAGAGCAAATGGGATTTGCGGCACACTTGCGCTATCATTGGATGGAAAATGTGGTCTATGGCTCTATTCAATACATTCCGCTGGCAATGATTGGCTTCGGGATTGATGACTTCTTTATCGTATATTTTTTCACTACTATGGTGGGGCATTACAATCATACCAATATTACGGTCAGTGGTCGGGTATCGGGTGCGGTATTGGGTGTACTGATTGGTATGTATGTTATTTTTCAAATACAATTACCTCTTATTCAAGAAGTTGGGATAATGACCGGCATTATTGCATTTGCGGCTTTTGTGGTCGGTCCTTTTATGAAAATTATATTTAACAGCCCCGAAATGCACATCTGGCACCATGCGTATGACCTACCCGAAGCGCATAGATACGGCATCAATTTTGGTTTGACACTGGCAATTTGGGATTATATTTTCGGTACGGCACATATTCCGCACGATGGGCGCGACATCAAATTAGGCTTCCCCGGTGTAGAGCATTTTCCAACAACTTTTGTACAACAAAATCTGCATGGATGGACAATGAAGGGGGAACGGCAGACGGCGGACAGTGAACGGAGTTGATGTAAAAGTATAGGCAACTATAATCGCAGATGGCGACTGAAGTCGCCTGTACTAGGTTGACATTTTTATAAATTCGTTCTGCTCATTAGGTAATGTAAAACTGACACTGAAGCCATCGGTATATTCCGGATTGACCCATATTTTACCTGTATGGTGTTCTACTATTTTTTTACAAACAGATAGCCCTACACCCGACCCTTCATATCCGCTTCCTGCGTGGTGTAATCTTTTAAATATTAGAAAAATCTTATCTGCAAATTCTTCTTTTACACCAATACCATTATCCTTCACCGTAATTTTGTGATAGTTACGGTCATAGGGTTCGCAGGAAATATCAATGATGGGTGTTGCGCCGTTTTGAAATTTGATAGAATTGTCTATGAGATTTTGAAAGAGTTGTGTCATTTGTCCCGAATTAGCTTTTATAACAGGCAACTTTTCGTAATGTATTTTCACTTGATTTTCATTTAATTTAAATAATAAATTATGTTCTACGTTTTTTAAAACATGATCAAGTGCTATGGCTTCAAATTCGACCTGATGATGTTTGCCTATGGTAGAATATCGTAATAAGCCATCCAGCAAAGCTGCCATACGATTGACACTATCGATAACAAATTCGGCATATTCGATACTCTCTTTTGAAAATTTTTCTTGCTCTTTTCTCAGAATTAATTGAAGGAAACTGGTAATGGTTCGTAGTGGTTCTTTGAGATCATGTGCTGCCACGACAGCGAATTGTTGGAGGTCTTTATTCGACCTTTCCAAATCGGCTGTTTGTGACGACAATCGCTCATTAGTTTCCGTAAGCTCTTGCGAACTGAGATTCATTGCCCTTTCCAGTAATTGACTATCGCGGTCGTATTGGTCATAAGTTTTACTGATGGTATCCAGCAGTTCGTGAAATTCCTCCGGTACATTTTCTATTGAGCCATATTTTCTTTTAATTTGTCGTGTTAGAAGTTTATTGAGTGGATCGGATGTACTCATATTTCTGAAAAAGTCGTAATTGTCATTGTCTGATTATGCAAATCTGCATAAGTATTTTTATTATTTATTGAAGGACATATTTCGCCATAAGAGTAAAAGCCTGTCAGCGTGATATTATTGCCAAGTACATCTTTTACGGCTTCTGTTTCTTCTTCCACCCGTTGAGCTAAAATCAATTTTCTACCGACGCAACTAATCAATAATGCAAGTTGGGGAGAGGTGTCGGATTCGAGACAGGTTTGGGCAGCATTTTCAGCAGCATCTACAACATGTTCAATATTGGAGCGCATCAATCGTACCCGGCTGCCTTCGGGAACATCACCTGCAAAAGTCATACTATTCGTTGCTTCATCTACCGAAAGTATGGTTCTGACCAAAGGTGTATCGCTATCGGGCAGTATAATGGATAAGGGGAAAAACAACGCGGAACCGGGTAATTTTTCCGCCAAATCTCCGAGATATTCTTTGTATAAATTCAAGGCATTTTTATTATCCAATTCGTAAAGGACATTCCCCTTAGATTTAGTGATTTTCCGGTGAGGTCCGAAAGGGTCAAAGCCACCATTGGAACCAAAAGATATTTCGAGTCGGTCGCTATACATCCCTATGGCAATAATATTGCCAAGTACAGGAACGTCATTATGAGCCACCAATGTGGTTTCAAAGCGTGCCGCATCACCTGCCATACCGCCTGTAAAGGCAACATTATTGGGTAATATATCATTCAATCCCTTGACGAGTTCCCCGCCGTTCACCACATGCCCGTCCGAAAATATAAGTACATGCACAAGCCCATCAGCCAACAGTTGTTTTGCCAATTGTTCACCTGCCTGATAGCTGTCAGTAGCTGATGTGATATTTGTTTTAGCAATTTTTAAATCCGTATGCTCAAAGGATATGCCTGTAAGCACCAACTCATCATCATAAACCAATGTATCTGCAATTTGACCGGAGGTAGAACACATAATAATATGTTGGTCGGGTGAGGAAGGGATAAGGCGTTTGGAAAATTCCTTGTCCTCAAAAGTATAGCGTGAACCAAAAGCCAATACCAGTTGATGGCTATCCATATTCAATGTATCTATACTTTCATTATTTTTGAGAACAACTTGCTGAGTAGTTATTGCCATAAGTATTTTGTTTTATATCGGTTGGGAATGTTGAATATCGAATTACGGAGGAAAAACTCACGGTTGGTTATTTCGACATTCATTATTCCTTGTTCGATATTCGACATTCCCAACCATCCGAAATTATAAAATCAATTATGAAAATACTTTATCAGAGCAAACAAAATAATACTTAATCAGAGAGAATGTGACACGAATACAGCTAACAAATTAATTGATTTCACTATATCACATCCTGTTTTTATGCCTTATCATTTAATTGGACTTTGGGCATTTTGGACATTAGGTAACTGGGAAATTAGGTTTTAATTCGTAAATAATTGATTATCAAGTATTTTATTTATTATATAAAAATATTTAATTAATTTAATTTTATAATTGTTTAATAAAAATCCTGATAACTGATAACTAATACCGAATTCCCCAATATCCAAAGTCCAGATTTAATCAACAAATTCACTATCGAGAGTCCACGCAGGTTCTACGATACAAATAAAAATGAGGTCAGTAGAACCTGTATTGTTTACAAATTGTGAGCTTTGGGGTGGTACATAAATGGTATCTCCTTTTTTGATAATAATGCTTTGCCTATCTATATGAATGATGCCTTCTCCTTCCAATATATGATAAACTTCCGAACCTGCCAAACGATGTGGAAGTGACGACTCCCCTACTGATAGTCTTGCATGAGCTATACTATAGCCTATTTTTACAGAAGTATCTTTATGAGGATGCAAAATCTCTCGCAAATGTGTCTTATCTCCTGCCAAAAACTCAGGAGTTTCATCCAATGATTTTTTTAACATAGTTGTGAGTTGTGAGTTGTGAGTAGTGAGTAGTGAGTTGTGAGTAGTGAGTTGTGAGTTGTGAGTAGTGAGTTGTGAGTAGTGAGTTGTGAGTAGTGAGTAATGAGTAATGAGTTGCGTAATCTCGTTACTCTCTACTCTCTACTCTCTACTCTCTACTCTCTACTCGTTACTCGTTACTCGTTACTCTCTACTCTCTACTCGACACTTGTTACACGTTCCTTTAGCAAATAAAAAAAGATTGTTTATGGTATAACCTTTAGGGTTTTCAATTTTGGGTATGGCATAGCCTTCAATACAATATGTATTACCGCATTGTACGCATGAAAAGTGTAAATGATCATCTTGATGATGATGTGCCGAGCAATCGTGGCATAAAGCATATTTGACGACTCCGCCGCCGTCATAAGCACGATGTATAATACCTTTTTCTTCAAAAGTAGCAAGGGTACGATATATAGTGACGCGGTCCATCTCTGTCAGTTGTTGTTCCACGTCTCCATGCGACATAGCGTGTGGCGTATCCGCATACAATTCTAATATCTCTATTCGCGCCGGCGTTTTACGCAAGTCATGTTTTTTGAGTAAATCACTAATCATTGGATTACTTTTCATGGCACAAAAATTCTCAATTTAAATAACAAATTCAAGTAATGTCAACAGTATTTTTAACTATTTTTCAAAAAACATACACTCTAATTTACAATTAATTTGCAGAATAGTGACAAAAAAATACTGTTATGTGTACAGTATTTTTATCACTTTTAAAAATAAATTCATTTTAAATACAAATTCATTTTAATATTTTATTATCTTATAATTAATTTATTAAAGTTAAGGTAAAATTATATTGACTTTATAATATTATATTTTAAGTCATTTTAATGACAGAAAATAATTTTTTGTGTGTCACGATTCTCCATTTTTTTGTATGGGAGTTTGTTCATCTACAATTACATTTGAGACAACAAGCGGATAACTTAGAAACATCATTCAACTTACACTAAACTTAAAAAATGAGGCTTATGCAAGCAATTAGAACATTGACATGGACAGTAATTACATTGATGACGATATCGTTGGCTACGGTAGATGCTTCAATCCTAATTACTACTACAAACACCACTCAATTATGTAATGAAAATGACGGTATAGACATTATCATTTCAGGTGAAACACTCCACATTGACACCCCCATAGCTCCTACATTAGCACCTGTCACTATCAAAGTATTAGACAGTAATGGTAACGAATTATACAGCAGAATTGTTGGTGACGGCATTGACCATGGGATAATTATCGATGACTTTGACCGCGAAACAATCAACGGCGAATCTAACAACAGAATAGTTGCCGATGGGATTGACCATTTGATACAAGTGACACAAGGCGGCATTGTAATATACAATGAAAAATTATAAAAAATTATTTTAAAAATATACAACAAAATTACAACTCAAAGAATGGCACTTATGTGTCATTCTTTTTTTTTGCAGATATTTTGCAAGCACTACAAGCTCAAAGCAGCACCTGACTGCCCAGTAATTTTCCGATTTTTAACCTTTAAAAAAAATATTCTGATTAATTTCTCTTCTAATTCTGATTAATTTCTATATTTATTGTTTAACTTGGTGTCCAAATTTAGACTTTAGATAACAGTTAATCGGTTAAATAGGTAATTAGGTTAATTTACTGTTTTTTAATTAATAATAAATTTTATTTTAAATTATTTAAATTGACAATAATTTATACTTAAAACACTGACAATCAACCAATTGCCTGATTAACTGCTATCCAAAATCTAAGTCTAATAAAAATTAGATAAAGCCAAGGCGATACATCCACTAAATGAGAAAAGTAGAGGACATTATCCGTTCCATGAGTGAAAAGGAAGCCAAAAACTTCACTTTTTTTGTCAATCGTATGCGGACCAATCAAAAGGAAAGTAAGATTGTACAATTGTTCGAGGCTTATTATCACGGAACATATAAAAATAACGACCAAATCATCCGAGAGCTATTTCCCGGCATGAGTAAAAACGCATTTTACCGCCTGAGAAATCGCTTACTGGATGAAGTACAACAAAGCATGTTGGTACAATACGGCAGAATGGATGATGAGTTGTTGGTGCATCGTACTATCATGCTTGCGCGTATTGCTTTCAACAAAGATGATTATTCCACAGCACACTCCCTCCTGCTCGAAGCTGAGAAAAAAGCCTTAAAAATTGAAGCCTACGAACTCGCCATGCTCATTTATAAAGAACTTATAGGTATGAGTAGCTTGGTAGGAACAGTCAATTCGCATTATTATATTGAAAAAAGACGTGCAGTTCGATTGAAGCATGAGGAATTGAGTGAACTTCGATATTTGCGAAGCACTGTGACATTTAAATTGACAAACAGTATTCATAATAGTAAGACAGATAGTGACATTGTAGAAGAACTTAAAGAAATTAAAAACAAATTGACCGAATCCGGTCTGGTCAAAACCTCTTTGAATGCAAGGTATAATGTTTTTTACGCCATTACCAATATACTATATGAAGAAAAAAAATATAAACTCTTGCTCGAACACCTCATCAAAGGCTACGATGAATTTATAGAAGAAAATTTATTTGACAAAACCAACCACCGCAGCAAAATCGTCACCCTAAGTTGGATTGTTGCCACTTATAGTTGGTTGCTTCGACTCCCGGAGTCTGTGCCGTATTTGGAAGAAATGAGAAAAGCCCTGCAACAATATGACGGTATCTATGAAGATAAATTCAAACCTTTTTATGTTTCTTATCAAAATTCAATTTATTACCACACCCGTCAATTAGACAAAAGTATCAAAATACTGGAGCAATTTACCAAAGAATACCTGCAAGGCAGAGATATTGTTCACCTTTCCGAATTGCCCGATATTGTACTCGCCGGACATATCAGCCGTCTGGCAAAAGGTTATTTTGCGCTCGAAGATTATGATAATGCACTCAAGCAACTCGCCCCTTGTTATATTGCCGAAATTTATGACAAATTACAGCGCGAATTTCGCATGGAAGTATCTGTAATGGAAGTGATTATATATTTTGAAAAAGAAGATTATAGTTACGCGCTTACCCTCTTGCGACGCATCAAGCGGGTCTATAAAAAATTACTTGCCGACCCTGACAACAGCATTTTCAAATCCTTTGTCGGCATACTCAATACGGTCATCAAAAATAATGGCTTTGACTTGAGTAAAGAACAGGAAAAAACCATATTGGATTTTATTAAAATACATCCACCTTATGGCGAACCTTTTGAGAAATGCATCAGCTACCGCGTATGGCTCGAAGCCAAACTTCAGGAACGCTCTTATTATGACGTTGTCATGGAATACGCCGAAATAGCAGCAGGACGCAGGCAATCGAAAGTGTCAAGAGCAAGTTCAAAATCCTGACTTAATAACACACTCCAATACTACGCTCTTTACTCTACACTCTAATACTCTACACTACTCATCCATGAACCTTTTTTATACGGATAATATACAGGATAATGTAGCCACATTGTCTGAGGAAGAAGCCCGTCATTGTACACAAGTTTTACGCAAACGCATTGGCGATAGCATTCATTTTGTTGACGGTCGTGGCGGGTTTTATACCGGAGATATTAACGAAATTCAACGCAAACACTGCGCTATAAATATCACAAAAGCTATACAAGCATACCAAAAACCGATGTCACATATACACATCGCTATTGCACCTACCAAAAATATCAATCGCTTGGAGTGGTTTCTTGAAAAAGCTACCGAAATCGGCATTTCCGAAGTCACTCCCCTACTCTGCCGCTATTCAGAGCGCAAACGTATCCGCACCGACCGCCTTCAAAAAATCATGCTTATTGCTATGAAGCAATCTCTCAAAGCTTATTTACCAAAATTAAACGACCTCACTACTTTTAATGACTTTATCCTTACCCATAATTCTACAAAATCCCGTACATTTATCGCGCATTGTCAGGAAGGTCAAAAACCACATCTGAAAAATATCACTTCGGCAGGTGAAAATAGTATTATACTCATCGGACCGGAAGGTGATTTTTCACCCAAAGAAGTGGCACTGGCTTTGCAGCATAATTATGAAGCTACGAGTCTTGGCAACACACGACTACGTACCGAAACAGCAGGCATAGCTGCTTGTCATATTTTAAATTTAGCCAATTTTTAATTAATGATTAACGGTTAATGATTAATATATTTTAATAAAATAATTTTATAATAAATATAATATCACATCCAACTTCAATATGAATTAACCGTTCACCATTAAGCATTAACCATTAATGTAATTAAATGTCCAAATCAAATCATTCTACCGTTTACCGTTTACCGTTAGTTTTCCTCTTTTTTACGGCTTTAATGATGTTTTCAGCCGCTGCTCCTAATGAAAAACCCACTATGAAACTCGCTTTGCTCAAATACAGCGGTGGTGGTGACTGGTATTCCAACCCAACGGCATTGCCCAACCTTGCGAGGTTTTGTAATGAAAAACTCGGCACCAATCTCGACCCTGACTACGCCACCGTCGAAGCAAGTAGCGCAGACCTGTTCAACTATCCATTCGTACACATGACCGGACACGGAAATGTCGTATTCTCAGATGTCGATGCCGAAAATATACGGCTCTATCTGCTCGCCGGCGGCTTCCTCCACATTGATGACAATTATGGTATGGACCCTTTCGTGCGGACTGCCATGAAAAAGGTATTTCCCGAAAAGGAATTTATCGAATTGCCTTTTACGCATGGCGTGTATCATCAAAAATATGATTTCAAAAACGGCTTACCGAAAATACACGAACACGATAAAAAATCCGCACAAGGTTTCGGTATTATTTGGGAAGATAGATTGGTGTGTTACTACTCTTATGAATCAGATTTGGGAGATGGTTGGGAAGACCCCGATGTACACCGCGACCCCGAAGATGTCAGACAAAAAGCCCTCAGAATGGGCGCAAACTTGATACAATATGCCTTTGAACAGTAAGCTTTGAATATCGAATATCGAACAAGGAATATCGAATTACGAAGGAAAAACTCGCGGTAGATTGGTTATTTCGACATTCATTATTCCTTGTTCGATATTCAAACTTTCTCTATGATTTCTTTGCCCTCGTTCTGCGTTTTGTTTTTGGTTTAGGTTTATTTTTTACATAGATGAGTTTGTGTCGACTTTTGGGAGCTTCGCGTCGTTCCAATTCAAACTGACCAATGGATTTAATCAGTGGTGTGAGTTTTTCAAAGCCATAATTTCGGGAATCAAAATTGGGTTGTTTCTTTTGCAACAAACTACCTACGTCACCCAAAAATGCCCAACCGTCATCATCCGACAAGTCGGAAATAGTGGTGCGAATCAAGGTGATTTCCTTACGGGTAATTTTATCGATAGTATCCTCTTTAGCAGCTTTTTCATCACTATCACTCTCTTGCTCTTCTTGATTTTTTAGGATTTCGATATAGATAAATTTATCGCAAGCTACGATAAACGGATTGGGCGTTTTTTTCTCACCAATGCCTATGACTTGCATCCCTGCCTCCCGCAGTCGGGTTGCCAAACGGGTGAAATCGCTATCGCTTGATACCAAACAAAAACCACTCACTTTCTCGGAATACAAAATATCCATGGCATCAATAATCATGGCAGAATCGGTGGCATTTTTCCCAACGGTATAAGCATATTGTTGAACGGGTGTAATGGCGTTTTCGAGGAGTAGATTTTTCCATTTTGAGAGGTTGGGTTTTGTCCAATCTCCATAAATTCTTTTGATGGTCGGGTTGCCATACTTCGCTATCTCTTCCATCATTTCTTTGACATGGGCAGAAGGTATGTTGTCACCGTCAATCAGTACGGCTAAATTTATATTCATAGTTTAGTGATTCGTTGATTTGTAATTTGTTGATTTGTGATTCGTTAATTCGTAACTCGCTACTATGAAAAGATATATAAAAAATGTAGATTATCCAAAAAACAAGGACATATTTAGAAAAGTAGTTGACACTTTTAATTAATAAAAAATAATGTATTCCGTTTGGTAAACTTTTCAAGTTTGCTAAACGTGGGCAGGGCATTAAAATTTATAATTAGCTAAAAATCAGTGCTTTACTTCTCCGATAGCTATCGAAGACCAAACTTTTTAAAGTTTAGCAAACGGATTTCTGAATATTGTTTTTCATTTTAAAATAGCATAAAAAAGTGTCAAAATTTTTTGAGAAAATTTAAATATGCCAATTAAAGTAACAATTAATTAACGTATAAATAAGGTATTATCCATACATTTGTGCCTGATTGAACGTGGTAAAGAAGTATCGAGTTACAAATGGACGAATTACTAACGACTGATTAACCAATAAACTAATTAACTAATAAACTAAACAAGAATGGATTTATCATTTATCGTGATGTGGTTGGGTTTTATACTGGCTTCATACTCGGTCGTCGGCAACGATGTCATTCAAACCCTCGGAACCTTTCTTACCTCCAATGAAAAGCGAGTCAAGTGGTATGTGTTGTGGGTATTCGGAGCATCGGTGATGTGTGCAGCATTGATTAATGGTTGGATGAACAGCGATATTGACTATGGCAGACTTGATAAGTTTGCGATGCCCGAAGTCTATCATTGGTACTACCTTTTGCCGCCACTTGTGCTGTTGACCATCACGCGCGTTGGGATTCCGGTGAGTACCACTTTTATGATTCTCACGCTGTTTTCTTTAGATAAAATTCCCGGCGATTTGCCCACGATGATGGCAACTGTTTTTGATTCAGATGCCAAATTGGGTGGTATGATTCAGAAGTCTATCATGGGCTATATCATCGCTTTTCTGTCAGGTGTCTTTTTCTATGTAGCGGTGACGCGATTTACGGAAAAACGCTTTTTGGAAAAACCCATTGAAAATAACACTCAACGCACAATATGGACGATAGCTCAATGGGGTGCAACGGGTTTTTTGTGGTTTCAATGGCTCACACAAGACCTTGCCAACATCTATATTTACCTGCAAGGTGGCAATGACCTCAGCACAGGTGGATTCATTCTTTCACTCCTAATTTTGGTGGGTTTGCTCGGTTATATTTTTTATAGTAAAGGTGGAAAAGTACAAGATGTCGTGCGTGTCAAAACCAATACCGCAGACATCCGCGCAGCGACTTTTATTGACTTAATTTACGGTATTATCCTCTATATTTTCAAGTACAATTATCTTGGCTTATTTGAAGCAAAATTGCCTATGAGTACCACTTGGGTCTTCATCGGTTTGCTTGCAGGGCGCGAAATAGGTGTACGATTAATGCTGGACAGAAAATTGAGTAAAAATACCCTCCAAATGGTGTTTGCCGATTTGGGTAAAGTCTTTTTCGGCTTATTGGTCAGTGTTGTTTTGGTCTTTATTATTAAGATGTTGAGCTAAGACTATTGAAATGTAAAATGTAAAATATCAAATTTAAAATGTAAAAGGTGTAGGACGCAAGGATAAGGTGTTCTTCTTGTATTTAATTGATTTTGACTTTATTAAAAATAAACACAATGAATAATGTTTTCTCATGTACTATCGACACTTTTAAATTTTACATTTATTATTTTACATTTTACATTTAATAACCTCTTACTTCGCAGGCGGCGAAGTATAACGCAAATACGGCTTCACTTTACGATGCCCTTGCGGGAAAAGTTCCGGTATTTGCTCGTCACTTACAGATGGTGAAATGATACAATCTTGCCCTTGTTCCCAATTTGCAGGTGTAGCGAGTTTGTGATTGGCGGTCAATTGGAGTGAATCAATCACGCGAAGAATCTCATTGAAATTACGCCCCGTTGAAGGCGGATACGTGAGGGTGAGTTTCACCGTTTTATCAGGTGCAATGACAAATACACACCTTACCGTATGCTTGCTATCCGCTTCCGGGTGCAACATGCTGTAAAGCATCGCTACTTTCTTATCAGAATCAGCAATAATCGGAAAATTGACAGTAGTTTTCTGCGTTTCGTTGATGTCTTTTATCCATTCGTGGTGGTCGTTTATGGGATCTACACTGACTGCCAATACCTTTGTATTTCTGTTGGCAAATTCCGCTTTGAGTTTCGCCACCATTCCAAGTTCGGTGGTGCAAACCGGCGTAAAATCGGCAGGGTGCGAAAACAAAACGCCCCAACCATCGCCAAGCCATTCGTGAAAATCAATCGTTCCTTCGGTCGTTTCTGCTTTAAAATTTGGTGCAACTTCTCCTAATTTGATTGCCATAATGTATTATTTTTTTTTAATGTATGGAAAATTGTATTTAATTTTAATTAAAATAAAATTTTAAATATTTTTATTTTTAAAATTATTAAATAATAAATTGTCTGATTAAATAACATTTTAATACAACTTGGACTTTGGACAAAATGGGAACTAGGGAATTGGGAAACTTGGTTTAAAAGCGTAATTCATTGATAATCAATTGAATGAGTTTTATTAATAAAATAAAACATGTAATTAATTGTTTTTTGTAAAAATCTAAAAAAGAGGGAATTACCTAATTTCCCAATTTCCCAATTTCCTTTGTCCAAAGTCTAATACAACAAAATTAATGAATTTTATTAAATATAAAGTAATTGTTTGTAATGTTTATTTTGGTATGTATGAAAAAAAGTCGTTCCATTCGGAACGACCTTTTTTCGTAATCAGCAATTCATTCAATTGATTGCAAATACCATGAACCATGAACTAACAACCATGAACGAATACTATTTTCCTGCTAATTTATAATTTACTCTTGCATAAATATAACGTCCGTTATAACCAAGTGGGAATGTACCGCCGTATTGGAAGATACCACCGAAAGCGGTGTCTTTACGTGCTTTGTCCGGATAAATATCCAATAGGTTGTTTGCGCCAAGTGATACGCGCAAGCCATCTACAACTTGGTAAGAGAGTTCTAAATCCGTGCGGATTTTGGGTGTGTACTCTTGCATGACAAGATTGCCCAAGTCATTAAAGTTTGCCCAAGTGATTTTACCGAAGCGAACATTTTTGAGAATCGCACTGAAGTCGCCAACTTTATAGTCAATCATTAAATTGAATACATTAGAAGGTGTACCTTTTTCCAAACGGGTAATTTGCATATCACCAAATACCGGAATATCTGTAAATGCTGCAATTTCGTCGGGAGTAGGAAGGAATCTGCTACCGTCGGCATTTTCCTCTACATTAGTAACTGATGTATTGTTAAAATTACCGGAAAGGATGAAGCGAACTCTGCTATTGTCATTGATAGGCAAACCGTAACGCAAAATAATATCAAGTCCTGTTGTGCTGGTATTTAGGGCATTCGTAAAATACGTTGCAGCACCTGCACGAATACCTTGTGTAAGGAGATAATCGGCGAGTGCGTCACCTCTAAATTGCTCTGATAGGATGATACGATCGCGCACTGCAATATTATAAGCATCTACTGTAAGGGCAAATTGACCGGAATTGTAGGTCACACCACCACTAAGATTGACAGATTTTTCTGCCTCAAGTGGTTTTGCACCAAGTGCTTCGGCTACATTACCTTCTCCGTCGTCGCGGAATGGGAAGACACCCGTTTCGACCAACTCCGTTCCGAAAGTCGTTGTTTGGATAGCGGTATAATTACCTTGTGCCAATGAAGGCGCACGGAAGCCTGTACTCGCTGCCGCTCTAACGGCAAAACCTTCTGCAATTTCATATCTACCCACTACTTTTCCGGTCAATGTACCACCAAAATCAGAGTAATTTTCAAAGCGACCCGCTACACCAAGTGTAAAGGCATCGGTAATATCTGTTTCAACATCTGCATACAGACCGAAGTTACTACGGCTTTGGTCAACAGCAGTTTTCCAACCCGGAAAGCACTGACAACCTGCACTTGCGCCCTTTCCTTGATCTGGTCCGTCTTGGATACCGCCTGAAATATCATTACCATCGTAATAAGAAGTGATTTCGCCTTGTTCCATTTGATAATTTTCACTTCTAAACTCTGCGCCTACGGCAAAGTTGAGCGGACTGGCAAAAGCCCCCACGTCAATACCACGACTGACATCCAAATTGGTAATTCGCTGATTGAATACCAATGTACCGTCATACATTTCTGTTTTTTGCTCTACACCATCAGGGAAAGTATATTGTCCGATGTCACCCAAAGAAGTATTATGGGTGTTTTTCATATCTAATCTAAAACGATTGCCACCTACGACCTGACTCAAATCCCAGTTCCAGCCCGAAATCTGACCTTTTACACCAATCGTACCGGAGAAATCCGTCAAAGTAGGTGCAATTAAAGGCAGGAAGCCATCAGGATATAAAGCACGGGTAGTCCGATTGTCCAATGAACGGCGATAGAAACAACCCGATTCACCTTTTCTTTGGCTGAGACCCGCAAAACCATAAGCCGTTACATTTCCAACAGGAACTTCAGCATTTAGAAAACCGCTAATATCTTGAAAATCAGCATCACCCCAACGGTGGTGCAAACGGTCAATCGTGGCTTCGCGCGAATCGAGCGTACCCAATGTATCTGTGTAAAGATACTGACGGCGATTATCCACACCATCTCTGTCCGTTGGGTTTTGTTTACGGTATTGAAGGCTAACATTTACTACACCACCATCGCCGATAGCAAAACCTTTACTGGCATTGAGGTCTATTCTTTGTCCATCTGAGATACCTACATTTTCAACTTCTTCTGTCCAATTTGTAATATAATCGCCTGTACTTGGGTCAAGAATAGAACCGTTGGCATTAAGTATGTCTTGGTTGCCCAAGCCGTCAAAAAGTCCTTCGTCAGCATTATAACCACGCTCCATTGTAGTGACGTGTGTACCTACATTGAGACCGATATTCAAATCCGTATCTTTTTTCAAGACTACATTGATGACACCTGCAATGGCATCTGAGCCATATTGTGCCGCCGCACCATCGCGCAAGACCTCAATACGCTCCACCGAAGAAGCAGGAATGGCATTCATATCCACACCCGTAGAACCACGACCTACCGTACCGTTGACGTGTACAAGCGCATTGGTATGTCGGCGTTTTCCATTGACAAGTACCAGCACTTGGTCAGGGCCCAAACCACGCAAAGTTGCGATACGAAAGTGGTCACTACCATCACTGATAGATTGCTTGGGCGCACTATAAGAAGGCACAAGCATCTGCAACACTTCGACAGTTTGTGTAGCACCCGTAGCTTGTATTTCTTCGGCATTGATGACATCAATCGGTACAGGCGAATCGACCACAAGGCGGTCTTTTCTACGTCCCATAATCACAACTTCCTGCATACCGACAGCATCTTCACCAAGCGAAATATCAACGGTATTGGTCGCACCTGATGCCACCGTAATCGTCTGTACGTCAGTAGCATAACCAAGATAATCGAATTGGAAAGTATATGTTCCGGCGGGTACTTGAAGTGCGTAATTTCCATTAATATCGGAAATTGTACCTGTACCGAGTTCGACACAGCGGACTGTACCGCCAATGACAGCCTGACCGGTTTCGTCGGTCATCACACCGGATACCGTGCCTTTTTGAGCAAAAAGCCCACCTGCCAATAGGAGCATTGCCAGTAAGCAAGTGAATGTTCGTAATGTACTTTTCATACGTAAGAAAATTTAATAGTTAGTAATTTGTTTTATATAAAAATGGCTTGTTTTGTCATATTTAAATGGTAAATGTACATCAAAATTTATTTGAATTTCAACAAATTGTTGTTAAAATTATAGAATGACTTTATGTATTTATTGTGAAAAAAATAATGCAATTAGATGTTTTGGGGTGCAAGACAAATTTTTAACCAACCCATACCGACGGCTTTAGCCAACCTGTGCGATTAAAATAAGTTGAGACTTGCAAATCGACTTTTTGCGATAAAGGTACGTTAGTACCGCCCCTGTTTGTAGCAAAATAATCCCCAAAATCTCCTAAGCTCCGTAGGAGCGGCACTGTTTATACATTTAACGGTGTCGGTGCTACGCACCTTGATAGGTTTTGCTTGGGTTTTTACTACAAACAGGGTCGATGCTAACGCATCTTGAACGACATAAAGCGAAATTCCACCGCTTACTATTTTAATCGCACAGGTTGACTTTAGCCGTCGCGGGAAATTGCCGGATCACTTGACGGTTAAAGTTGACCTGTGCGATTAAAATGAGTTGAGATTTACAAATCAACTTTTTGCGATAAAGGTACGTTAGTACCGACCCTGTTTGTAGCAAAATAATCCCTAAAATCTCCTAAGCTCCGTAGGAGCGGCACTGTTTGTACATTTAACGGTGTCGGTGCTACGCACCTTGATAGATTTTGCTTGGGTTTTACTACAAACAGGGTCGATGCTAACGCATCTTGAATGGCATAAAGCGGAATTTTACCGCCCACTATTTTAATCGCACAGTTCGGCTAAAGTCGTCAGTACAGTATCATTTCAGCGTAAAATTAAAAATTTGTCCTGCACCCACATAGAACTACAACACTAAGAACTTTTTACGAACTAACGAGGTCTTTTTTTATTTTAAAAATGCCTTTGCTCGACACCCTAGCGTGGTGCTTCCAGCCTGCGCCTTGCGTTTAAACGATACGAGGTCAGTGCATTATAGTTTTCAGGTATCCATATTCGTTTTTCACGCTCGGTGCTAAATATGCGGACATGCAGAATACCTCTCCCAACATACCAAACTCTTCCACTCTCACACTCTCCACTCTCACACTCTCCACTCTCTCCCCACTCTCACCAACGAAGCCAACAAAAGCACCATAAAATGAACGGCAATAACTCGGTAGCGCATCATCGTTCCCGAATTGGAGACCAAAATACCGATAAGAGCCAGGTTGCTCAAAGCATAAAACAACAAAAACAACTGAACAGGATGCCAGGTATGATTTTTTTTACATCGAATAATCACCAAAACTGCAAACAACCACACCAACAAAATACTCACCGACGAAACGATTTGTAAAGCCCCCGAAGCATCCCACAAAAAAGGGCGAAGTGTAGCATTCACCAAGCCTGCGGGAAGGGTAGCGGCGATACCTTGCAAAGAAGCATCGAGCGGCACTGCACCGAAATCAGAACCGCCATGTTCTGCCAGAAACAGCCATTGCCGTTGTGCCAGTATTTCATAAATATTGAAAGGTAAAAAAGGAGCAATCACGACCATAGCGATGATACCTACGAGATAAGCCACGATGAATTTTTGAGGAGCATATTTCGGATATTTCGAGGTGTAAAATAAAAGTATCAGTGCAGGAAGTAGCAGTAAAAGCAAATAATTTCGGAACAGCAATATCAAGCCTAATCCAATGATTAACAACAAGATATGTTTCAATGAAGTTTTATTGGTAAGTCGGCAAACAGCTAAGATACAACAACTCAATCCGAGATAGACCATACCTTCTTTATAAATTCCACCTGTCCAAAAAAGCAAAGTAGGCGTAAAAAAAACAAGTCCGTACAGCCAGTAATCGGGCATCAGTCGAAGCGGCTGCAACACCCGATAAAAATTTAATCCGGCAAGCAGCATCAGAAATGCCATCAACAAAACATGCACACTATAATAGCCACCCGAAACAAGATGTAACAAGGCATTGAACCGACAAAAAGCATAAGATCCCAGATGATCCCAACACTCGGTATGATAAGCGTATTTGTAAATCGGCGTATCCACAAAACCACCATTTTTACCAAAAACCAAACGCAAATAATACCAAGGATTTTCCCACAGCGACTGATAAATGACCTTTCCGCCTTTAAAATATTTGTAGGCATCGCCACCACCATACAGCCGCTGCTGTACAAGTACGTAAAGCAGACCCGCCACTATTTTCGCTACACCTGCAAACACGACCATAGCACCTGTCAATCCGGCAACATGAAAGCCCTTGAATCGGAAAATACTCCAAATCAAGAGAATAGCAAGTATGGTGAAAATAATATATTCCATTTCTTTGATTAGTGTAGAGTTGAAGAGTATGAGAGTAAAGAGTGACAATTACTCTCGTACTCTTTCATTCTCTACACGCTCAACTCTCACACGCTTTACTCCGTCTCACACTTTTTGATTATATTTGCGTACAAAAATATTTTTTCGACGTATGAATTATAAAATTACTTAATATTTAGTTCACACATTCGGACAATTAAGCCTTGCACAATGTACGACGTTATTTTAAGTTTTCTGACTGCATTTTTCATTACTTATCTGGCGATACCTGCAATTATCAATATTGCCCGCGTCAAAGGATTGGTAGATGAACCCGGCGAGCGACGCTCTCACTCTTCAAGTGTGCCGACACTTGGCGGGATTGCTATTTTTGCGGGAGTTATTTTTTCCATTACTTTTTGGACTCCTTTCGTGGTATTCAGCGAACTCCAATACATCCTTTGTGCCTTAATTATCATTTTCCTTATCGGTGCAAAAGACGATATTGTTCCCCTTTCTCCTTCCAAAAAATTCTTAGGCGAAATTCTCGCTGCTACCATACTCGTTTTTCGTGCCAATGTAAAACTCACCAGCCTTTACGGGGTCTTTGGTATTTATGATTTGCCGATATGGGCAAGCCTTTCCCTCTCTATTTTTACGATTATTGTCATCATCAATGCCATTAATTTGATTGACGGTATCAATGGACTTTCGGGTAGTGTCGGCATTGTGATTTCTGTGTCTTTCGGTTGGTGGTTTTATAATATCAATTCGATAGAACTGGCGATTATCGCCTTTGCTTTGGCGGGTGCATTAGTCGCATTTTTAAAATATAATATTAGTCCTGCAAAAATATTTATGGGCGATACGGGTGCTTTATTGATAGGCTTGGTCTGTTCGATATTAGCCATCAAATTCATCGAACTCAACAAAGGATTGACGCACCCAATGGCAATCCAATCCGTGCCTGCCGTAGCCATAGGCGTGATGATTATCCCGCTGTTTGATACCCTGCGTGTCTTTGCCATTCGCATCTCCAAAGGCAAATCGCCTTTTCATCCCGACCGCAACCACATTCATCATTTGCTGCTCGACATCGGTTTGTCGCACATGCAAGCAACAGTCGCATTAGTAATGGTTAATATATTTTTCATCCTCTTTGCCTATAAGTTACAAGCTATTGGCTCATTGCCATTATTACTCATCATGCTGGCTTTGGCAATTGTTATGTCCTCCGTTTTATTTTTCTATGCAAGGTCAGAACGGCTTAAAGTGGTATAGAAATATAAAATGTAGAATGTAAAATAATAAATGTAAAAGTGTCAATAGTACGCAAGAAAAACATTTTAACTTTTTGAAAATTTTTATAATAAAAAAATAAAAACACTTCACTCGCACACTATCGACACTTTTACATTTTACATTTATTATTTTACATTTTACATTTCCTAACTCATCATCCCAACAATATTTTCAGCCAGTTGGTGATGTGTAGCCGACGATGATTTGGCAAACTTGACACTACCATTCCACTCCTTCGCACTTGCTGCCCAAACATGATAATTACCCAAAGTATCCTGCTCACAATAAGCACCAAGCGGTGCATGACATCCTCCGCCGATGAGTTGCAAAATTTTTCGTTCTACATTCGTAGAGCGAGCCACCTTGGGGTCGTGCAGGTGCTGCAATATTCGACGAACACGCTTGTCATCTTCGCGGGTCTGATACGCCAATACGCCTTGTGCAGGTGCAGGTGGAAATTCTTTTGGGTTCATTTTAACGACTTGAAAATCAGACAAATCCGCATCCAAGCGCATCAGTCCGGCAGCGGCGAGTAGGATAGCATCGAAGTCACCGCTTTGCAATTTGGCAAGGCGAGTAGGCACATTTCCACGAATATCTTTAAGCACTACATCGGGTCGAAAATCAAGCATCAATGCCTTCCGTCGTGCCGACGATGTGCCGACGATAGCCCCTTTTTTGAGTTTCAACAGTGCCGCATCGTCCACACTTTCGGCATTGATAATGAGCCAATCGGCAGGATTTTCACGATAAGAAACCGCAGTGATACACAAGCCTTCGGGCGATTCGGTGGGCAAGTCTTTCATCGAATGCACCGCCATATCTATCTCGCCACGCAACAAGGCATCCTCAATTTCTTTCGTAAAAAAACCCTTGCCCTCAATCTTATCAAAACTCAAATGTTGTATCTTATCTCCTTTGGTTTTGATGATTTGCAGGTCGGCTTCTACACCATATTCTTTGAGTTTCGCCTGCGTATAATGCGCCTGCCAAAGTGCCAGTTTGCTACCGCGTGTACCTATCTTGATTTTTTCCATATTCGCCGCAAAGATACTAAAAAACAAATTCCAAATTCCAAATTCCAAAAATCAAAAAACCGTATCGAATAACGAGATCTTTTTTATTTTAAAAAATGCTTTTGCTTGGCACCGTAGCACAGTGCTTTCAGCCTGTGTCGCGTTTGTACGATACGATATTTGTGCTTTATAGTTTTCATATTCTTTTTTCGGTTCATTACGCCACCGCTAAATATGTGGATAGTTGAATGTTTTGTCCGGCATACAGAAGGTCGCATCCAAAACAAAAAACCCTCGCTGCAAAGCAACGAGGGAATTTTTATGTGTGGGCCCGCCTGGACTCGAACCAGGGACCAGCGGGTTATGAGTCCGCTGCTCTAACCAACTGAGCTACAAGCCCCTCAATTAGAAATTAGCTAACTGTGTTTTCTTTTTCCGAGTGCAAATTTACGTCTTTAGTATCGTAATAGTCAAATTTTAGGGCAAAAATTTTGCAATTCTATTTAATAACATGGTGTCTGCCCAAAAAGTTCCGAGTTCAAATGTGTATTTGGATTTTGTTTTTTGGAATTTGGTGCTTGAAATTTGTTATTTATATTTCAGATGCACTTCATCTATCGCGGCGGCAAGTTTATGGTCTTTTTCCGTAACGGTATTTCCTGCATCATGTGTATTGAGCTGGAAATGAACGGTATTATACACATTGCTCCAATTGGGATGATGATTTTGCTGCTCGGCATGGAAGGCAACCTCTGTCATAAAAGCAAAGGCTTCGACAAAGTTCTTAAATTTAAAACTGCGCTGAAGCGCATTATCTTTTTCTGTCCACATTATTATCTTTTTTTTAATTTTAAAACAAGGTAGGGAAAGTATGGGGGTTTTTGTGGGCTTATGAGTGTTTTTCTTTGAAAAAAATATTGGCATGTTCATCTAAAGTGTCAACCGCTTTTCTAAACATGTCAAAATATTATATTTTATTTATTTTTAATAAAATTTAAATAATTGATAATGAGGTATTTGTGAAAATGAACCTAATTTCCCAATTGCCTTAGACTAAAGAAAAGTCTATCTATATTCAAGGTGGGGGTATGCTGTTGAAGATTTGTCCTATAAGCAATAAGCCGAACTCCAAACAGACTGATAATTAACGAATTAGGTTTATTTTGCAAATTTCCTGATTCTCAGATGTCTGACTAAAAACTAGGTCTTATGAAAAAATTATATAAACTGGTACATGCAATGACACCGGTAGAAAGGAGATATTTTATATCATATACTAAAAACAATGATACAAAAAAACAACTCAAATATTTATCGCTGTTTGATACTTTATGCAAAGCAGGGGCGCAGGATAAAAGAGAGTTGACTGAAGGGCAATTCAGTTATAGTGATAGAAATTTGTTATGGGAAAAACTACTGGAGGCTTTGCATGTTTTTCACGGCAGAAGGTCTGTTGATGCAGAAATCCGTTTATTGTTGAGTCAGGCTGCTATTTTATACAAAAAAAATATCTGGGATGAAATGGATAAGCAATTGAAAAAGGCTAAAAAAATGGCAATTGAAAATGAACGCTTATTAGCTTTGTTGGAAATTACTCAACTGCAAAAAGATGTGGCACTCGCAAGAACAGATGTTTTGTTTTCCCGGGCATTGACTCAAGAACGCACTTCGATATTGAAGCAGCTCATTGAGCAGACAGATTATGAACTTAAGAGGGAAAAAGTGATTATCACCATAAATAGCATTGATATGACGAGGGAAGAGAAAATTCGGAACTTGGAAACATTCAGTGATCCGCCGATGCTACCTGCTTTATCAGCATCTTCTACGGTACTCAGCAAAATTGACTATCATTGTATCAAGTTTATATGTCAGGAATTTTTCGGGGATGAGCAACGGATTTTTCATGCAAAAAAACTACTGGAGATTTGCCAAAATGTTATCTATACCAACGATTCCAATTGGATAATATATGTCTATGTCTATATGCTCTCATACTCCAAAAAGGTGAGTGGCCAGGAAATAAACCTATCAGAGGTACTAAATAATATACCGGTCAAAAATGATGGCATGCTTTATTTTCTTTATGCTCATGATATTCAAAAATATACCCAATATGCACCCGACAAAGTCAGAGGCGAAGCAATCATTGAGAAGATAAAGGCAAAAAATTATATAAGCCATGTGCATATCTATGGGCAAATACGACTGATTTATATGATTATGTGCTTTTACGGAACATTCGATAATTGGCAACAAGCTGACATTTGGTTCAGAGAACTTTCCTCTATCCGGCGTCCGGGCATCCAACGGTCTGTTCAGGTATGCGCGAGGGTTTATTCGTTGATGATTCGTTATGAAATGGATGATGTGGATGCAGATATTCATATTCAATCGGTACAAAAATATTTGAAAAGGAACAAGCTGTACTCCGAGTTGGAAAAAAATATTTTGGAGATATTTAACAGACTTTACGAAGCAACTCTGCCTAATGATAAAGTCGTTCTTTGGAAGGAACTATATGATATTCTCGACGCTTCGACTAATCAAGTCCACATCCCTTTTGTGGAACTCAAACAATGGTGTAAAAGCAAAATCAATGGCATCAATATAGCCGAACTTATTGGCAGAAAACAAGCGGAAGGTAAGGAGTAAGTGCAAGTGCAAATATATGCCTGTGTTTTTTTATAGAAAAAACAGTATCTTGTACAAAAATTAGAATTATGACATTAGAAGCAAAAAAATTGGAGTTGATTCAGCGATTGGCAGTTGTCAAAGATGAAGCAACACTACATATTGTGGAAGAAGTTTTGAACAAAGATAAGGATGCAGATTGGCAGCTTTCGGATGAACAAAAACGTAGCCTCGAAAAATCACTTGACCAGGCAGATGCAGGACAAGTTGCTCCACACGAAGTTGTTATGGATAAAATTAAAACCAAATTTGAATTATGTTGAAATTGAATAAAAAACCAATTTATAAAACATGTGAACCTAAACGACTTCACACCAGTTACTGCGAGAATGTTGGTGAGTGGAGTAGTCAATTTCACATTGAACATAAATGGGAAGGAATTGTGTTATCCATTGACAGAGAACAAGTTACATCAGAATTACGTCACGTTGAGAGTGGCGATGATTACGAATTTATTTTTAATAAAAAACAAGCGGAAGATGATATTGAATTGATAGAAGAGGGTGCTTTATTTGAATTATACACAGGACATCATATCAATAATAAGAAAGAAAAAATTGAGCGAATCAGATTTAAACGTACTTTACCTGACAAAATTGATATAGAGGCTATTTTTCGGAGAATGGAAGAACTTGATTTTGGGAGTATTATTAAAAGACATTAACTCAATAAAAAAATCCGAGAAAATCCGTCTAATCCGCAAAATCTGCGTTCTACTCACTCTCCATACTCCCCTTAATATCCTCCAAAATCCCCTTCGCCTCTTGCAGCGACTTCACATCATCCCGAATCAAAATAAAATAACTACTCGTCTTTTTAAAGGTCATTTTCCTATCCGCTTTTTTGGGTACATATTGCAAAATATGATGAAACACCGCCGACTCATAATACGGCGATTCTTCATTAGCAATAAAATAACAGCGCAATTTCCGACTCTTCAAAATCAAACGTTCAAAGCCCAATTCCTTACACAACCAACGCAAGCGCAAAGCCTCAAAAAGCTCCAAAATCGAATGAGGCAAATGTCCAAAACGGTCTCGAAGTTCCTTAGAAAATTTCTCTAACTCGCTCTCATTCTTCACTTTATCTAAGGCAGTGTAGAGATTTAGTCGTTCTTGAATATTATTCACAAAACCATCAGGTATGAGCATTTCGATGTCCGTTTCTATGTGAACTTCGCGCACAAATTTGCGTTCTTTTTCGAGGTCTTCTTTGAAAATTTCTCTAAAATCCGTCTCCTTCAATTCCTGTATCGCTTCATCCAAAATCTTCTGATAGGTCTCATAGCCGATGTCGGTGATAAAGCCGCTTTGTTCGCCACCGAGAATATTTCCTGCACCGCGAATATCAAGGTCGCGCATCGCAATATTGAAGCCGCTGCCCAAGTCCGCAAACTCCTCTATCGTCTGCAAACGCTTTCGCGCCTCCGAAGTCAGCACCGATAGTGGCGGACAAAAAAGGTAGCAAAACGCCTTCTTATTCGAGCGTCCGACCCGCCCGCGAAGTTGGTGCAAATCACTCAATCCGAAGTGGTGGGCATTATTGATAATAATCGTATTTGCATTGGGAATATCGAGTCCCGTTTCGATGATATTGGTGCAACAAAGGATATCATAACGCCCTTTGATAAAGTCCATTAGCGTAGTTTCGAGTTTATTGGATTCCATCTGACCATGCGCCATAGCGATGTCCACATCCGGGCATAATTTCCCCAACATCGCCATCATATCCGGCAATTCTTTCACGCGATTATGTAGGAAAAAAACCTGTCCGCCGCGATAAATTTCGTAATAAATCGACTCCTGAATCAGCTTGTCATTGAACACCCGCACCTCCGTATGAATCGGCTGTCGATTGGGCGGCGGCGTATTGATGACCGACAAATCCCGCGCTGCCATCAGCGTAAATTGAAGGGTACGCGGTATCGGTGTGGCGGTCAGCGTGAGGGTGTCCACATTGACTTTCAGGCTGCGTAATTTTTCTTTTGCGGCTACGCCAAACTTCTGTTCTTCATCCACTACGAGCAAGCCCAAGTCCTTGAATTTCACCTTTTTACCCAACAAACCATGCGTCCCAATCACAATATCAATTTCGCCCGATTCGAGTTTTTCCAACAAAATCCGCTTCTCTTTTGCCGTCCTAAATCGGTTGAGATAATCCACCGTTGCGCCAAATTCCTCTAAGCGTTTTGAGAAGGTATGATAATGCTGCAAAGCCAAAATCGTCGTCGGCACAAGAATCGCCACTTGCTTGCCGCCGTCTATCGCCTTATATGCCGCACGAATCGCGACCTCCGTTTTCCCAAAACCCACATCGCCACAAATCAATCTATCCATCGGATATTCCTTTTGCATATCGGCTTTCACATCGTTGGTGGCTTTGTATTGGTCGGGCGTATCTTCGTAAATAAAGGAGGCTTCGAGTTCGTTTTGTTCGTGTCCGTCGGGCGGAAAAGCGAAGCCTTTTGCAGCGCGACGCTTGGCGTATAATTTTATCAATTCGGCAGCAATATCCTTTACTTTTTTCTTCGTTTTTCGCTTCAAACGCGCCCATGTATCCGTGCCTAATTTGGTCAATTTTGGCGGCTTTCCTTCCTTCCCAACGTATTTTGAAATCTTATGCAGCGAATTGATACTGACATACAAGACATCATTATCCCGATAAATCAAACGCACCGCTTCTTGTATATGTCCTTTCAGATTTATTTTTTCCAAACCCGAATATCGCCCCACGCCATGGTCAATATGCGTCACAAAATCACCGGGTTGCAATTCGCGTAATAGCTTGACATTCAGGGCTTCCGACTTGCTATATCCTTTTTTGATTTGATATTTATGATAGCGTTCAAAAATTTGATGGTCGGTATAACAGGCTACTTTCAAATCCAAATCCACAAAACCCTGATGTATCGCATTCGTGATAGGATGAAACTGAACTTCCGCCTGAGAATCTTCAAAAATGGCGTAAAAACGATTTATCTGACGAGTATTATCCGTAAAAATATAATTTTCAATTTGCTGTATCGAATTGGTTTTTAAATTATCTGTCAGCAATTCAAAATTTTTGTTGAAACTGGGTTGGGGTTTGGAATTGTATGTTATTTTTTGTGAACGCGGTGTCCACCCCCCAGCCCCCTCCGAAGGGGGAGATACAGACGCGGGTTCATCTCCCCCTTTGGAGGGGGCTGGGGGGTGGACTGCGCCTTCCACATTCTCCAAAAACGATTTTTTATTATTTATTTCAACAATATGAAAATCTAACAAACTTTGCATTACATCTTTCGGGAAAATAAAGTCTCTGTTTTGTAAAAAATTAGCTTCCTCGCTTTCGTCTTTCTCGCTAATTAAGTTGGCAAATTCGGTGGCTTTTTCAAAGCAAGTTTGCAGTCGGTCTATCGTCGTTTGAATATCTTTAATCCAGATGCTTGTATTCTTCGGAAGGATGTTGAGAATGGAGGTTTTTTGTTCCTTTGTGAAGTGCGATTGGATGTTGGGAACTATCGTCACCTTAGCGATATTGCGAGTCGAAAGTTGGTCGGCAGGATTGAAGGTACGGATGCTTTCTACCTCATCATCAAAGAGTTCGACGCGATAAGGTTGGTCATTTCCATAAGAAAAAATATCGACGATACCCCCGCGAATCGAGAATTGTCCCGGTTCATACACAAAGTCCGTATGTTCAAAACCATACTCCACCAAGACCGACACAATCGTATCAACATCAAGACTTTCGCCCTTCTCCACATCAATGCGATTATCCTCCAAAACGGCAGGCGCGACCACCTTCTCAAATAAGGCTTCGGGATAGGTCACGATAATCGCCGACGCATCCGTTTTGCCGACAAATTTACTCATCGCCTCCACCCGCATGAGGACATTGTGGTTGTTAAATTCATCAAACTTTGCGGGCTTTTTGAAGGAATCGGGAAAGAATAAAATTGGTTTGCGCTCAAAGAAACTTTTGAGGTTATTTTGCAAATAAGCGGCTTGTTCTTGGTCGGTAGCGACCAGCAAAATATTGTGCGGATGTGCGAGATACGTTCCCGTCAGGACAAAGCTATCCTGTGCGCCCACCGTTCCTGCGATTTGTAATCGGGCGGGTGTTTCGGCATCAAGCGCAGCACAAATTTTTTGGGTGCGCTCATCGTCGCGGTATCGTTCTATTAAGCCTTGAAGGTTGCTCACAGGGCAAAGGTACAAATTAGAAATTCCAAAAACCAAATTCCAAATTCCAAAAGTCGCTTTTACGAAACAAAAACCTCAAAAAGTAACCGTCATACCGCGCCGCGACGCGGTATCTGTTTGGCTTTTAACACCATTTTAAATTGAAACTCCTTTTTGACATCGTGCCAAGACCCGGCAGACCCCGCATCGCGGTGCGGGGTGACGAGTTGATTTTTAGGGATTTGACGGATTTTTACAGATTTAAGACAGAATAATTCGCTCTATTTCTTTTACAAAAACATTAGCTTCCTCAATCAACGGTTGTATGGTTTCGGCATCAAAAATAGCGAAATCTTTGTAGTCAGCTTCTTGGCGTTTATTGAACAGGTCGGAGTAAAGTTTTCCTAAGTTTCTTGGCATAAATTCACTCTTTATAAGTTCTTTATGGAAGGTAGCTTTTACGCCTTTATGCGTAATTGCCTGTACATCTGCGTGTGCTAAATACGCCGTTATTGCATAAAAGCAAGCGTAATACAAGCGATTCGCTACGGTATCCCAATACTTGAGATTTGCCATAGCATCCGCTTCTGCAAGGCTTTGTTTGGCTTTTTCCAAACGGTAATCAATCAGGTCTTGTTTATTGTAATTCATGCCAACACGCCTTCTTTTTCTACATTCTGAAATAAGGGTGTCACTGCATATTTCGCCCAATCGGTTTTATTTTCGATGAGGGTACTGATGACGGTATCTGTCTCCAATTCAAGGTCAAAGACTTGGTCTCTGATTTGTCGTTTGAGGACTTCGGTGACGGGTTTTTCCAATAAAATCAACACATCCCAATCAGAATCTTCACGAAAATCGCCTCGCGCCCGTGAACCGAATAGTACGACCTCCGCTTTTTCATCTACCGCTAAGGCAAGGGATTTGATAGGAGATAATATGTGTTGTTTGGTAATCATGTTATATTTTATTTGTGGATTCAAGTTACGATTTTTTCTGTTTTTTTGCAAACGCAAATACCGTAGCATAATGCCTCTGGCTTGTGCCTTGTATGAGACACGGCAAGTAGTATGAGGACGCAAGCCGGAGGCAACATTACGCTACGGTGAATTTTCGCAGATTTTTTTGTAATTTCGTAACTCAATTTTAGTTATGAGTTTAAATATAGATTTTCCAGATTTCAATCACCCTGAAGTTCGTGCTTTTTATGAGTATGATTTGTCCATTCCTAAAGAAAAAGTAGAGGAAATACTACAGTTGCCTCGCGAAACACTCATCGAAGATATGGAGACCATGCTCATGGATACCATACAGAGAGATGAGTTTTTTAGAAATTGGGAGGATAAAGACCAATGGTGGTCTTTTCATTTTCATGCTTTGTGGGTTTTGGTGGAGTTGGAGGCAGTTGAAAGCTTTCCGACCTTAATCAAATTAATACAGCAAGACGAAGAGTTTTGTGAGTATTGGTGGGTTGATTATATGGCTGATGAATTATGGGAAATGTATTATTATCTGGCAGGCAATAAGTTAGATGAGCTAAAAGAGGTATTGTTCGCACCCGGATATTGGCTTTCGAGGATTATTCCTTCTACCTTGGCAGAACAAATATATTTGCGTCATCCGGAGCGTCATCAAGAAATTTTGGATTGGTATGACTCCGTATTGGATGCTTTTTTAGCTATGAAGGATGACGGTGAAGCAATAGACCCTGAGGTTCTTTCTTTCGTGGTGGGAGATTTGGTGGCTATTAAAGCAGCGCAGCTTTTACCCAAAATCAGAGCAGTGTACAAAAGAAAACTTGTGTATCCATACATAATAGGCAGTATAGAATCCATAGAGGCAGATATTCAAGACCCAAAGAACAAAGACGAAAAAAGAAACCTAAAGCAATCCATTTATGATAGATATGAAGAGGCTATGCGTTGGGCAGGCTACCAAATGAAATACAATAGAGAAGCCTACGAGAAAGAAGAGGCTAAACGCTTCTCAAAATTATCTATTCCAACACCAAAACCCATACAAAAAAGTGAAAAAGTGGGTAGAAATGCGCCTTGCCCTTGTGGTAGCGGGAAGAAGTATAAAAAGTGTTGTTTGAAATGATTTTTATTTAATATAGTTGGCATTTTGCTCTTGAATTTGGGCTAAAACTCGTCTGACATTTTCAAAATTCACTGATGATGTCATATTTTATCCTGCAAAGTTTAAATGTCTGACAAGTTTTAGCCCAAATTCGGAAAAAATATCTCATGTTAAATACAAACATATTTTTTTTAAAATATGACATTGTCAAGATACAAATTGTAATTTAATTTTATTAATAATCAAAAAATACTGAATACCCAATTTGGCGAACACATTGTCAGACAATAGCTTGTTAAAACTTCGTTAAGGCTCGCCTGTACATCTAACGAAGCATACTATTTGCTCGTTATATTTTTGTCCAAACATTGAACTTCCTGTCTCAAAATACGTCAAATAAAAATTGAATCCTTAACTTTATGGGGCTTTATTAGTTTATAAGGTTGATAGAGTCTTATTAGTGATTGGAACTTTGTAAATCCATAAACTAAGTACAATGAGTGAATGAATGATGCATTATTAGATTATTTTTGCTTTATAACAGGGTTTTTGCATTACAATTATTCTAATATTAATAATATTTTGATTTAAAAATAATAATAAATTTGAAAATAATGTATTAAAATTGAAAATAATAATTAGTGAATTTATAATTAGATTGCATTGAAATATAGCCGTTTTTTTTAATTAAAATTATTTTATAATATTTTTTACGTTTATAATAAATTATTTATAAATTTTATTTTTAATAATAAAATAATTATAATGCAAAAGTTGACTAACACATCAATAAATCCCATAAATTTTATAAACTGAATCAACTAAAAAAATGAGAAAATTCATCTTATCTATATTGATACTTGCTGCGGTGGTTGCGGTACATGCACAAGATAAAAAAGCCAACGATGCCGTACAGGTATCCGGTATTGTAATGACGAGCGATAGTCTTGGAGCAGTTTCTTATGCTACTGTGGCGGTCAAAGGTACCAGCCGGGGTACGTATGCCAATTTCGATGGCTTCTTTTCTATTGTGGTGCGTAAGGGCGAGACCCTTCAATTTATGGCAATTGGTTATGAAATGAAAGAATACACCGTACCGAAAGACCATGTAGGTGATCGGCTTACCCTCGTTCAGTTGCTCACCGACGATGCCTATAATCTGCCCGAAACCGTTATATTCCCTTGGCCCAGCCGCGAGCATCTCAAACTCGAATTTCTTGCCCTCGATGTTGCCAAAGATATGGAAGATCGCGCCAAAGAAAACCTTGACCAAAGACAATTAGCTGCCATTGGAGAGACGATGGCGATGGATGGCAACGAAAACAGCGATATGTATCTGCGCCAACAAGCCCGTAGCTTTTACAGCTATGGCAATCAAACACCATATATGGGTATCTTTAATGCTTTTGCATGGGCAAAATTCATTAAAGCATGGAAAAACGGAGAATTTAAAAAGAAGAAAAAGGAGTAATTAGTTCATAGTTCATGGTTGATAGTTCATAGGCTACACGAAGATAATTATCTGAATATGTCTATGAATCACAAACTATGAACCATTTACTATGAACCATGAACCGTTAATATGAAAATCGTATCGTATAATGTCAATGGCATTCGTGCCGCTTTACGCAAGGGTTTTGCGGATTGGATGAAAAGTAATAATTTTGATGTCCTTTGTTTGCAGGAAACGAAGGCACGACCCGAACAGGTAGATGTGGGTATATTTGAGGCATTGGGCTATCATCATCATTGGGTATCGGCAGAAAAAAAGGGATATAGCGGAGTCGCTATTTTTTCAAAAAATAAACCGGATAATATCGTAGAGGGCTGCGGTGCGGCGGAGTTTGACGCAGAAGGGCGTGTGATTCGGGCAGATTTTGGTGACTTGACGGTGGTGAATATTTACTTTCCTTCGGGTTCGGCGGGCGATGTGCGGCAAGCTGTAAAATATCGTTTTTTGGACTATATCTATCCTTGGGCAGAGCAATTGAAAAAGGAGCGTCCAAACCTCATTATTTTGGGAGATTATAATATCGCACATACCGAAATGGACATTCATAATCCGAAAGGTAATAAGAATAATTCCGGTTTTTTGCCCGAAGAACGCGAATGGATGAGCAAGTGGTTTGAGCATGGATTTACGGATACTTTTCGCTACCTCAATCCCGAACAAGTACAATACAGTTGGTGGAGCTACCGCGCCAATGCCCGTAATAATAACAAAGGTTGGCGTATTGATTACATCGCCGCTACCGACAATCTCCAAGCCCGCCTTAAAGCCTGTCAACAACTCACCGAAGTTAAACACAGCGACCATTGTCCCGTCTTATTGGAACTAGTTTGAATATCGAAGGAAGAACTCGCGGTAGGTTGGTTACTTCGACATTCGATATTCCTTGTTCGATATTCAAATTATTCCCTGTTCAATATTCAACAATATATGAGGCTACTCGTAAAATATAAATATGGAAAATGAAACAGCATATTACACCCCAAAAGAAGAGCGTGCAAATTATCTGACACATGGATTTGGTTTTGTATTGAGTCTGTTGGGTTTAGCGATGTTGGTCGAAAAAGGCTGGTCGCATCAAGATCCTTATGTGTTGCCCGGTGTGGTAATTTTTGGAATAGGTTTGATGTTCTGTTTTTTGAGTTCGACGGTGTATCATTGGGTGCAAGAACCTAACTTAAAACGCCGACTTCGTCTGATAGACCACTTGTGTATTTACTTGCTGATTGGTGCTTCTTATACGCCTTTTGCACTAGTGAATTTGCGTGGCAACTGGGGGATTCCGGTGTTTTTTATGATTTGGGGATTGGCGATTTTTGGAAGTATTTTTAAAATCGCTATTCGTCATCGTTTGCAATCATACCAAAAAATAGATGCCCTGATTTATGTCTTAATGGGTTGCTTTGCCTTACTGTTTATTGAGCCTGTGGTGACGCATATTCCGTCCGAAGGATTGTACTTGTTGATGTTCGGCGGGGCAGCTTATATCATTGGTGTTTTGTTTTATCTGAGCAACACAATTCCATATAATCATGCTATCTGGCATTTGTTTGTATTGACCGGTGGTGCGGCACATTTCGCGGCTGTTTGGGTGAGTGTTATGGTGTTGTAGTGTTGTGGTATGGTTGTGTTGTAGTTCTTAGTTTATGAAATATGAATGTGGGAAGGGACTGTTCAATATTCTGTGTCACGCAGAGAACGCAGAGTTCGCAGAGAGTTGATTATCATACTTTTATGAATTTCGCATCCTTCATTTAATCGAATAAGACACAGTTGAGTGAACATTCCCTGCGGGAATGCTCGGATTAGTCGAAACCACAACACTAAGAACTACAACACTCTTTCACTCCACAATTTCCACAATTTTCATTTCTACCCGTTGGTTTTTCCGTCTGCCTTCATAGGTGGCATCGGAGGCGATGGGTTGGGTTTTGCCGTAGCCTCTGCTGCTCAGGCGGGTTTTATTGATGCCATTGTCCATAAAATAATTTGCCACCGCAGCGGAGCGACCTGTGGAGAGTTCGTTGGCAAATTCGTGGGTGCATAAGCCGTTGGTATGTCCGCTGATTTCGACGATGACCTTGGGATTTTGGTCGAGAAAGCGTAAGGCGCGATTGAGTTCGGAGTCGGATGTTTCTTTTAGTGTTGCTTCATTTACATTGAAATATACATTATTGAGTGGAATAATTTGACCGACTTCGATAGGGTATAAGGTCACGTCTTCCTGCAACTCCCGATAGGCGGGTTCGGCTTCTGGTTCGGGGGTGTTGAGGGCGATGTCGCGCTCGCGTTCTTTGGCTTGTTGACGCATTTTCTGCTGGACTTCTCGGCGCAATTTTGTTTCAATTTCCTTTTTATAACGATAAGACATTTCCTCGCGCAATTCGGTTTTTATTTCATCGGCAAGTTGCTCGCGGAGGGCTTGTTCGATGTCGTCGCGCATGGCTTCGCGGAGTTCTTTTTCTATGGCTTCGCGCATTTCGCTCCGCAGGTCGTCTTTCACGCCGCCTTCCAAATCACGTTGCAATCGCTCGGTGACGCTCTCCTCCAATTCGGCACGAAGCTCGCGCTCAATGTCGTCTTTCATATCATCTTCAAGGGCTTCGCGGACTTCGCCGGAGAGGTCGTTTTCGAGTTCGGAGCGGACATCAGCCAAGAGTTCTTTTTGCAGTTCCAACCTGACTTCTTCTATCAAATCCTGCTCTACATTTTCACGAACCTCGGCTTGCAATTCTTCAAAAGAAGGCGTTTCTGTAACTTGTTCATTGCTGCCGACCATGTCTGCAATTTCATCGTCGCTTGCCCGTTTGGGCGTATAAGTCGATTTCGATTTTTTGAGTTTTGGTTCGGGTTTTGATGCGTATTTGGGTTCTTGTTTTGCTATTGGTTCCTCCTCTTTTTCGTCCTCATCTTCGTAGTACAAATGCTTGAATTTTCGTTTCATGGCAGCGAGTTCGGGGTCGTCCTCTTGCTCGGCTACACTCTTGGGTTGCATGGCGGCATACTTGCGTTCCAATGCCCGTAGTCGCGGGTCTTCTTCGATGCGCCGCTTGTATCTTATGGTGATTTTTTCGGGTTTAGCGGTCATGGCGTTTTCGTCGCGTTCTTCTTCTATGGTTTCAATTTCGTACTCGACAGAAAGCAATTTTTGTTTTAAAGTCTCCAATTCGGGCGAGTCTTTTTTGGCATCGCGCCGCGCCATTCTTTTGACTTTTCGGGGTATTTTTATTTCTTCCAAAATCTTAGGGTCATTGCCGTCATAATCAATTTCTTCATAGACCACTTCTGTCTTTTTTTCTTCTCTTACCGAAAAATAACCCGGGATTTCGGGAACTTCATCTTCTGTATCTTCATCTAAAATAATCACGACTTGCTCCTCAATTTCGGGTGTGGGCGCGAGTTTTTTTGAATTGTTCTGCTTATCAATTTCTTTCGTTTCAGAAGGTCGCACTGCCGTAGTAGATTCTATTTCGCGGGGTTTTCTTTTCATGGTAATGTCGAGTTTGACCTGCTCGTCTTTCTTTTCTTCTACCTCTTTTCTTTTCATTGTAATATTTAGGTGAGTCGGCTCTTCTTTTTTCTCCTCCTCTTCCTTTTTCAGTGTAATATTCAGATGAACAGGGTCGGGTTTCTTTTCCGGCAATTTTTTCATTTTAAAATTAATGACCGTTACAGGTTTTGGTCGTACTTCGCGTGGCAATTCTATTTTATATAAATTTGACATCAGACTTCGCTCACCTACATCTGATGAAAAATAAGCATATTCGCCCGATGCGGGAATGGTATAGTTGTAGTCGTTGCCTTTTGTGTTAATGTTTTCTCCGAGATTGACGGGTTCGCTCCACTTGGTCCAAGTATTATCCAAGCGGCGGCTCATAAATACATCGTAACCGCCATATCCGGGATGTCCCATAGAGGAAAAATAAAGGGTTTTGTTATCGGCAGCAATGAATACACTCGCCTCTTCCGATTTAGAATTAATCGTCTTGCCCATATTGACGGGTTCTGTCCATTCGTCACCTTTTTTCAAAAAAGAAACATACAAATCGCGTCCGCCAACCGTCTTGCTACGCTCCACTGCCATGACGAGGACATCGCCTTTTACATTGACATGATAACCGACAAATTTGCTGCGATTGTACATATTCGGGATTTTGAGTGCCTTGGGTTTTGACCAACCCATGCCTGTTTTTTGGGTGTACGAAACACCGTCTTTTTGAGTCTTGTATTTGTTGGCAAGGTAGAGCGTTTTGCCGTCGGCACTGACGGCAATGACGAAGTTGTGGCTGTCATCATTAAGTGGTGCGCCGATGTTTTTGGCTCTGCTCCAATCGCCATTCGGCTGTCGGCGACTGACCCAAATATCGTCTTTAAATTTTTCGTAAGTGTCTTTTTCGCGCTCGTCGGGGGTGTTGCCCGGATGGTATTTTCTGGCAAAATACAGCGTGCGTCCGTCAGGCGAAATAATCGGCAATCGCTCGGCGTATATGGAGTTGACATTATCGCTCAATTTCTCGACAGGCATGACCGCGTCGGTGTAGGGTATGGTGTTGATTTGTTGGGCGGTGAGGGTGAGAGAAAGTATCAGTAGGGGGAGAATTATAAGTAAGTTTTTCATTATCTAAATTTGTTTGCTACAATTTACGAACTTTTTTTTAAACATGATGATTTAAACATAATGTAGCTCTACTCTATTAAACTTTTCAACGGCTTATTTAAGTATTTTTCTTCTCTGTTTTCCAAAATTCATGTTCTTTATCAAGGAAAACGATTTGAAAAATATTTTCGTCGAAATATCCGATAATGCGTTCCTTGCCTTGTATGCGTATGGATGCCCACTTTACTCCTTCAGGTACATGCTTGGGATGTGTGAAGCCCGAATTTGGCGGAAAATCTACTTTGGTATATATTTTTATAATTTGTTGTTGGAGAGCTTGTGCCACAGTGAGTTGACTAATACCTGCCAATTTTTCACAAGCATTAGCAAGGAGTTCTTCGACTTCCCATTCTTTGAAAGTCTGCCCCTGACTTCTATCGAAATCCTTGAAACTAAAGGCAATTAAAGGCTCTCTTACGCCGGATTTATCCTCTAAATCTTTTGGTTTCCGACTATACGATGAGGCTTTTCTTGGTTTAAATCTTTTCCTCGCCATATAGTAGTGCGTTTAGTTTTTCATTGTGTTCAAAATAGGGAACTGCTCCATATTTTCCGATAGTATAATTTTTGTCAAAGGCTGATTTTTTACGGACTTTTTCACTTTTAAAATCACCTAATGAATATAATTCGGAAGCCCCAAATTGATTTTTTTCGATAAACCATATTTGGTCTCTTCTGAAATAATCTTTGGATAAAATATTGGTATCATGAACAACAAAAATGAGTTGTGCATTGAGGTGATTGGTGGCATGAAAAAACCGAATAAGTTGCTTCATCAGATTGGTATGTAAGCGCGAATCTAGTTCATCTACCACTAATATTTTACTATTTCTTAATGTATCGTACCAAGGACCTAAAAGGTAAATCAATTTTTTAGTTCCTTCCGATTCTTGGTGGTCAAAATTGAAGGGTACGGTATCAATAAGTAGATTATTTTCGCCATATTTTCTGTGCCATGTAACGATTCGGTTTCTTTTTGTTTGCCGTGAGGTTTCTTCCTCAACTGTTGTGAGTTTTGAAATTTCTAGAAAACGAATAAAAGAATTGACCCATTTTTGAAAATCTTTGTCCCCTTTCAATTTCTCTATAGTGTATTTTCTATAGGTCTTGTCATCAATACCGTTGATGATATTCAGATTTTTGAACCAATCAATGACCCGATTGGAAATTTGCCCGTTAAATTGAGCAATGAGGGTCAAAAAGAGGACGTTATTTTTTGTTTTGGATTCGAGATTTAAACCCTCTTGAAAAGATGATTTATTAATATAATATTCGTTTTTATTTCTTGTAAAAAGGGGAACTTCTTTTGACGTAGTGTGAAATAGCCACTCAGAAATCACCTCGTTTTCTTCCACTTCAAATCCATATCTGTATTTTACTGACCCTACGAAAAACACCACTTCAAATGAGGTAGGCAATACATCCGATTTGGTACTTAAAAGAAACTTTGTCAGAGGAATTTTCTTATCATTATTTTCCAATAGCGCATCTCTGAATGAATTCAAAACAAACCCTCTCATAAAACCAACCGCCCTAATCAAATTACTTTTTCCACTTGCATTGTTTCCATAAATGACAGAAGATTTTAATAGTTTTAGTTTGCTATTTATTTTAATAATATTATCATTTTCATGTTCTTTGAAAGATTTTACACCAATCATTGATAGCGTTGTATCATCCTTAAAAGAAAGAAAATTACTGACATTAAACTCAATTAGCATAGTTATAAATTTGATAACAAAGGTATTACTTTTTACAACAAAACGCAAATTTCGAAAAAAAAGTTCAAAATTTGCGTTTTGTAATTGCAAAAAATAAAAAAACAAGCAGAGAACCAACGTTGCCTGACCGAATATTGCGCCTCCGCCTTTTGGTACGCACTATTCTTATCGTTGGATTCTCTGCCTGTTTTGTACAAGGAAGATGTTTGTGTTACGGTTAAATTTCGGTAAAAAACTGCCCGTCTTCCGCCAGAGGGTCGAGCGGAAGCGGACGGTCGGGGTTATCGGGGTCGGGTGCAATTAAGGATTTGAGGATGCACAAGACTGAGGTTTTGCCTTTTATGAGTATTGCAGGGGCTGTCGTGCCATCCCCGAAAGTGTGTTCGATATATTTGTACTGCCAGCGGAAGTCTTCTAAGGGGATATTGAGTTCGCCTAGCCTTTCAAGGAGTTCGACCTGATGATGCAGGAAGTTTTCTTTGGCTTTATTGGTCTCCAATACGGGGCGGTCTGCTTTGCTGGGAAATGCCACTACCCAATTGACGGGAACATTGAAAAAATAGTGGTAGCTGTCGCCTGCAAAACGCGGTTGAGTACGCTTGAGAGCGTCGTAAAAATAGACTTCTGCTTCGGGGTATTTTTCTTCTAATTGTTGGGTCAGGCGAATGTCGTGCGGGCGGTAGCCTGTTCTGAAATGGGTCGTCCAATATTCGCTCAGGTAGCGTTCTGTGCCTTCTTCGGTGGTGTTGTAATGAATGAAATATTTGGAAGAGCGTACACGAGGACTACCTGCCGATTCGCCGCCAAAAGCAAGGCTGACAGCTTCAAGCAATTCCTCATTTTTACCTAAGGCGCAGGCGTGTATGAGCAACTCGGTTTGAGCATCAATGGCGGTTTCGGGCAAAGGTTCAAAATGCCCTTCGTCAATGGCTGCATAGATACTCGCGGCAGTGGCTCGCTCGCCATTGGGCAATACGCTGACGCTCATGCCTGTCCACTCATTGCTATGCACGACGAGGTTGATGGTTCCCCAAGTGCCTTGTGCGTGTTGGGTGAGGTAGTCGCGGACTTCTTTGAGGGAACGCAAGTGGGTGATGAGCCACTCAGTCTTGGCTTCGGGGTGTGTGCGGTAGTAGTTTTCTGCCTGTGTGTAGTAGGGATTGTCAGGGTCATTATCTTCTCCCATGATGAAGGTGATGTCGGGGCGGGGTGTAGTTTTTTGTGCCAATTGTGTAGTAGGAAAATCTTGTTCGGGTGTATTGTGTACAAATACAGGCGTAGCAACGGCTTTGCGCTCGGCAGTGGTTTTGCCAATGAAGATGACTGTGCTAATGGTCAATAAGATGATGGATAAGATTGTGATATTTTTCATAACTAAGCTCAATGAGTGAATGTTGAATGAATCGTTGTTTATCAATTCGATTGCAAGTTATGATGGTTTGTACTTTATTGAATTGGGTTTTTAGTATTCGTTGGGCTTGAATGAGTATTCGTAGGGGAGTAGAGAGTGAAGAGTGTGAGAGTAAAGAGTATTGGGTTTGCTCCCTTGCGGTCGTGGGCAGCTAAAGACAGCCCGTACTAGTTATGCCGAGAGAGATATTCTGCGTATCCACATATTTAGCGCAGGAGTGGAAAACGGAATGAGGACGTGAAAGCGATAATGGACGGACTTCGTATCACTGGAGGTGGAATACTGCGGAGGGTATCTTGCGAGGAAGCCAAGAAGCAAGCGTTTTTAAAATAAAAAAAATACCTCTGTTAGTTCATAGTTTTTGGTTCATGGTTCATAGTCAGGAAATCCGAAAAATTATTGTCAATTAATTTTTTAATTATGGCTTTTTCATAAAAAAACGTTACTGCCCGTAGGGTCGGCGGGAGGCGATGGAGCGTCCGAGTGTGAGTTCGTCGGCGTATTCGAGTTCGCCGCCGAAGGAGATGCCGCGTGCGAGGGTGGTGATGTTGGCGGGAAATTCGGCGAGTTGTTTGGCGAGGTAAAATATGGTGGTTTCGCCGTCGATGGTGGGGCTGATTGCCATGATGATTTCTTTGACTTCACCTTTTTGGACGCGCTCTATGAGGGTGCTGATGTTGAGTTCGGCGGGTCCGATGCCTTCGATGGGCGAAATGACTCCGCCGAGGATGTGAAAGAGACCGCGATATTGGTTGGTGTTTTCGATTGCCATGACATCGCGCAGGCTTTCGACGACGCAGATGAGGGAGTGGTCGCGTGCCTTATCGCTACAGATAGAGCATACGGGCTGGTCGGAAATGTTGTGACAAGTGCTGCAAAATTGTATGTTGTTTCGCATTTTGAGAATGGGTTCGCAGAGGAGTTCGGTGGTCTCGGCGGGCATGTTGAGCAGGTGCAGGGTGAGCCGCAAGGCGGTTTTTTTGCCTATACCCGGTAGTGACGCAAAGGAGTTGACGGAGTCTTCGATGAGTTTGGATGAAAAATTCATATTTAGTCCATAGTTGATAGTCGATAGACTATATTTATTTCGAGGCTCAAAATTAGTATAAAAAAACGGTGTATCAAATTATGTTGATACACCGTTTATATTCAGTGGAGTAAGATTGACCTGTATAAGTGTCAGATCAGCATTATCCTCTCTTCTTCTTGTCTTTTTTCCTCAATTCTTCTTTGGTCACAATCTCAATTTTATTACCTTCTTTAAGGTCAGCAGAAACGGCTTTGTAGGGTCCGGTGACAATTTTATTGCCTTCTTCCAAGCCTTCAAGCACTTGTATATAGGTGTCGTCTTGAATACCTGTTTTGATTTCCTGCATGATAACGCTATCGGCAAGGGTGGTCATAAAGACCACTTCGAGCAGTTCTGCATCGTCATTATCTTCCTCCTCTTCATCTTCGCGGGTGGCTACGGCGAGCAGAGGAATCGTCAAAATATTGTCTTCGCGCAGCGTGCGAATGTCCACCGAAGCAGACATACCCGGACGAAAAGCACTACGTCCGCGTTTTAGCAAATCCTTATAAGAGTCGGGCAATAATCGGATATTGACTTGAAAATTGGTGACCTCATCCGAAGTCAACTGCCCTGTGAGTCCGCTACTGGCAGAACTGGCGATTTCAGTAACAAGTCCTGTAAACATACGGTCGAGGTAAGCATCCACTTCTACATCGGCAGTATCGCCTACGCTGACACGCAAAATATCATTTTCACTGACATCTACCTGCACTTCCATGACAGCCATATTAGCAATTCGCATAATCTCTGTACCCGACATTTGCAGCGTACCCACTACGCGCTCGCCCTGCTCCACATTGAGTTTGGAAATGATGCCCGAAGCGGGTGCGTAAATATTCGTCCGGCGAAGATTCTCACGTGCCTCGCGTACCGTAGCATCGGCACTTTGTACCTGAAATTCGGCTGCACGAATGTTCTCCGCAGAAGAAGTGATATTTGCCTCAGCCGTTTCAATGGCGGCAGTGGCAGAGGCTAAATTGGCTTCCAATGAGCGCAAAGCCGATAGGGTGTTTTCGAGTTCGGCATCCGAAATCACGCCTTCTTTGTGTAGCATTTCATTGCGCTTGTGGGCAGCCCGACTGTTTTCTATTTGCGCCAATACTTGGTCGCGGTTTGCGATAGCCGTCTTTTTGGCAGCTTCTAATTGAGCGATTTGTGAACGGGTATTTGCCAACTGTGCCGTGGTCACATTTTTGCCGGCTACGGCACGTTCTACGACAGATTCGTATTGGTCGGGCGCAACCTTGACCAACAATTGTCCGGCTTTTACGGTATCGCCTTCCTGTACGTACAAATTCACGATTTCGCCCGATACATCGGAACTGATTTTGACTTCAGATTCAGGATATATCTTTCCGCTTGCCGATACCAATTCGGTAATCGTGCGTAACTTGGCTTCCTCCGCAGTGACTTTGGTGGCTTCTTCCTTCTCGCTTCTAGCTTTCCACATCGCAGCAGCCCCCAATCCAAGAATAGCCAATACCAATAAAATGATAGGTAGTTTACTTCTTTTTCGTCGCCTTCTGGTCATAATTTTGTACTTTGGTTTAATGAGTTGATTAGGTAATTAGGATTTTATTTAATTATATAATTTTAAATAATATAATTATTTCAGTATTTATATTTTTGTAATTTATAGCCGCATTGATAAGGTAGCTATTTTTAAATTAATTAAAATTATTTTATAATTTATTTATCATTAAAAATTAATTATTTATAAATATTTTTTATTGTAAAATAATTCAAAAAATATCCTTATTTCAGAGAACCATACTAATAAACCTGTAAATTATTTTTTTACATCAAAAGGAATGACTATGAGAACCATTTTACTTTATTCTCTGACGCTTCTATTTGTTTGTTGTATCAGTAATCAGGTGATTGCACAAAATTCAACGAACAGAAAGAATGCTAAAGTTAATGTTAAGAAAAATACACCAAAAACTGTAAACAACACCTATTCATCAGAAGCTGAAAAATATGCGGCTGACGGATTAACCGCTCCTAAGAAGAAAGGACAGAAGACCTCTACTAAGAAAAAAGGTGCTTCTGATTATCAACTACCATATAATAATACGGTGCCTACCAAAAATGGACCAGCAAACGCAGGGCGATGTGGTACTGATCAACATATAGCCAACAGACAAAGACCCACTGGACAACGAGAACTTATTCAAATTCTCAGTGAACAAGCCGCTTCGAGAATTGACAACTTCATTCCATGTGACGGTTCAAATACTATTATCATTCCCATAGCAGTACACTATTCCGCTGATTTTGATTGCTCCAACACTCAATGTTTGATTGATGCGGCACTCAATAATATTGCTACTTTGAATGAAGATTTTGCAGCACTCAACGCTGATATTGCCTATTACAATTCTTTGAATGCAGCATGTCCGGCAGGCTATCCGCTTGATATTGTTTCCGATGGTACGTGTATTCAGTTTTGTCTGGCTACTCAAAATCACCCGGCATCTGAAGCTATTAATGACGGAGATCCCGCTATCACCATAGGTCAATACACACATAGTGCGCTTGGCGGTGGCGGCGCTCCCCCTTGGGCAGGTTATGCCAATGTATTTGTAGCTCCCAATTCAGGAGTTCTTGGTGTTGCGGATGCCCCCGGTTTAGCTAATGGTGACGGTGTTTTCGTGGACGGAATTACATTTGGTGGTCGTGGTTTTGCATCATGCAATTCAGGTGGCGGACTTAATACCGATGGTACTTATAATTTAGGTAGAACACTTACACACGAATTTGGTCACTATTTCGACCTTTTCCATACTTTCCAAGGTGGTTGTAGTGATGGTGATACAGGTACTTTCAGTGGTCAGGTAGGTGTGATTACCGATACTCCTGCTACGGCAAATCCATTCTTTGGTTGCCCGACAGTCACCAGTTGTGCCAATGCCCCTGCAAGTGGTTGTGCGAGCATGTATGCTCAAATTACTAATTATATGGATTATACGGATGATGCTTGTATGGTGATGTTTACACAAAATCAAGCTGCGGTGATGAATGGTTGGGCGAATGGTCTTGCTTTTGTGGATAATGCTACGACATGTGGAGGCGCAGCACCTACCGGTCTGGCAGCTTGCCAATTAACCGCTGCCTTCAATCCGCCAAATAATTCAGAAATCGTTATTTGTACTGACGATGGTACAACGATTCAATTTGAAGACTTATCTACAAATGGTCCGGTCAGTTGGGATTGGACATTTACGGTCACAGGTGGTGATATTACTTTAAGCTCAGGTGCATCTACGATGCAAAATCCTGCACCAATGGTGACAGGTGGTACATCGGGTACTATTGATGTGACTTTAGAAATTGTAGATGCAGGCGGTGCAGTAGAAACCGTTACTCAAACTTATACTGTTACTGTGGTCAGTGGTGCTGACTGCCCGGATGAATGCGATTTTACATTAAATTTAACTGACGACTTTGGCGACGGTTGGAACGGTGCTACCGTAGAGATATTCCAAGACGGTGTTTCTGTCGGCGTATTTGGCGGTGCATTTACAACCGGCACTGCTGATGGTCCATATACAATTGCACTTACTGACGGGTCAACAATTGATATTGTACAAACCAATGGCGGTTTCCCCGGTGAAGAAGGCTTTACGCTGGTAGATCCCTTTGGCATTACGGTAGCTCAATTAGTGGACGGCGCACCATTAACTCAAAGTTTCACCGCTTCGTGTACTGCTCCCACTTGTGATGACGGTGTTCAAAATGGTAATGAAGGCGGTATTGACTGCGGTGGTACTTCGCCATGTCCTGATTGTTGTAGCAATGGTGTACAAGATGATGACGAAACAGGTGTTGACTGCGGTGGATTTGCCTGTGCGCCATGTCCGGCTTGTCCTGCCGATTTCACTGAAATTATTAATGAAACATTTGATACTTGTGCTCAACCTGCCGACTGGACAGTGACCGCTACTGACGGCGGTACAGGCGATATTACTTTTACCGGAGGTTCCGCAGATGTTCCCGGAGGTGGTACACCTTCCCCTGATTTTGCAGGATGTATCGCTATCATTGATGATGATGCAAACGATGCAATAGGTATAGGATGTGTTATTTCTCCGGTTATTGATTTGACTTTTTATATCAATACTTCACTTACTTTTGATTGGCAAAATAATGACTTTGCCGGTACAGGCGATTTTTATGTAGAAGTATATGACGGTACAATGTGGGTACAAGTATTCATCGAAGAAGAAGATAACTTTGGTACTAACCAAACAGTCAGTTTGGATGCTTATGCCAATCCTGATTTTCAGATTAGATTCTGCTACGATGATGAAGGTGCATTTGCATGGGGAGCAGGTTTTGATAATGTATCTGTATGCGGACAACCTAATGACATGTGTCCGACCGAAGTGCTGGTTAATGACGTGAGTGGTGACTACTGTGATGGCTCAACCGCCAGCCTGTCGGCTACCGGAAATCCTAATGTTACTTATGCATGGTCATCTTCTAATCCGGCAATTGTACTTTCCTCCCCTGATGCTTCAAGTACAGATGTTACTATGGCAGCCGGTACACCATGTACTGTCGAATCAGCAGATATTAGCCTTATCGTTGTCTGTACAATTGATGGCGTTGAATTATATAATGATGTAGTCAGTACAGTCAGTGTATATCCGGCGGCACCCGCTACACCCGCCGATTTGGAAGCCTTATTGACCTTCAATGAAGGTACTTGCATGGAGCCTGTTACGGTCTCTGTGGGTTGTGAAGACTTTGTGACGCTTACTCCTGACGCTGCTAATCCGGCATTCCCCGTCACTACGGGTATGGGTACAGCGAACTATACAGCCACCTATACGAATACGCCCGCTTGCTGCCCTGATGTGAGTGGTGTTACTGAAGATGTGGTTATAGATGGTAGCTTTGAAGCCGGAGTAGGCGGTGGAGCATGGACAGAGGCTTCTACCAATTTTGGCTCACCAATTTGTGATTTAGGTGCTTGTGGTACAGGTACAGGTACAGGACCAAGCGACGGTGATTTCTGGGCTTGGTTTGGTGGAATTAGTGCAAGTGAAGTCGGGTCGGTCTGTCAATCTATTACCGTTCCTGCAGGTGTTGTTTCGCTTGATTTGATATTTGATATTGAAACTATTATTTGTGATAGTCCAAGTGATTTTATGCAAGCTACTGTTGATGGTACACAAGTATTCTTTGTTGACGGTTCAAGCCCAACTTGCGGTGTTTTGGGATATGCTACACAAACGATTGATTTATTGGCTGCCGGCTTTTCAGGTGGTGCCAGCTATACCTTATGTTTTGAAAGTGAAATCTTTGCAGTAAACGGTGGAGGTACTAACTTCTTTTTAGATAATGTACAAGTCATTGCCGAACAACCTCCGGGAGTTGACCCATGTGTGGTGGATGTTTCAGGTGATTACGCTTGCATGTCTCCTGAAGAAGTACCCACCGTTGGTGAATGGGGCTTAATCATACTCGGCTTATTGATGTCCATCGTGGCAGTCGTGGGCATTAGAGAAAGAAAATTGGCAACTCGTCGTTCCTAATTCGTACTTATTTTTATTAAAAAAATAGTAAATCAACGAATAAAGCGACGAAATAAACAAAATACAAAGTGCTTTGGGTTATAATACCCAAAGCACTTTTTTTGGTTACCTGTCATACCTAAGAATACGATTTGGTATCAAGAAAATCGAAATGAAGCACGTAGCTTGACATAATGTTATTTACCTAAGCGATTATTTTTAGATTTTAATAAAATAAAAATGTATAAAATTAAATTTTAACAGAGACATAAAACGATTTTATAAATCGTCATTCACCTTAGAATGTCGTCTATTTGCATGACGATTTACAAAATTGTTTTACGTTCACTACCTTGACAATGTCATGTTAAAAAAATAAAAATGCGTTTGTACTTGAAATGGGATATTTTTTCCGAATTTGGGCTAAAACTCGTCAGACATTTAAACTTTACCGAAAAAATATGAGTTCATTGGTGAATTTTGAAAATGTCAGACGAGTTTTAGCCCAAAT
>CALIZI010000131.1 GCA_938028705.1 uncultured Saprospiraceae bacterium
GTTTACTATAAATAGGTGCTTCGGTCTGAATTTGACCTAAAACTCGTCTGACATTTTGAAAATGTCTGACGAGTTTTAGGTCAAATTCGGGGCAGATTTCCGATTTTAAGAATAAACATACTTTTATTTTTTTAATTTAACATTGTCAAGTTATGTTAGATAATTAAAAATATACTTAAATAAACAATTTATATTATTTTTTATAACCCGTTCTGATACCTTTTTTATTTCCAATAGCTTCAATATCTTCGCACCACAATTCATACATCCATAAATTATCATATTATGAAACCAAGCATACCAAAAGGCACACGCGACTTCGGACCGATCCAAGTCAATCGCCGCAACTATATATTCAATACCCTGCGTCGCGTATTTGTCAAATACGGCTATCAGCCTATCGAAACGCCCGTTATGGAAAACCTCTCTACACTTACCGGAAAATACGGCGAGGAAGGAGACCAACTTTTATTCAAAGTCCTCAACTCCGGCGATTTTCTGCGGAAGGTCAAGGACGAGGATTATCAGGCAGGTAACTACAAAAAAATGACCTTCCAAATTTCTGACAAAGGCTTACGTTACGACCTGACGATTCCATTCGCACGCTACGTGGTGATGAATCAAAATGATATTACTTTTCCGTTTAAGCGTTATCAAATCCAACCCGTATGGCGCGGCGACAGACCACAAAAAGGACGTTATCGTGAATTTTATCAATGTGATGTGGATGTGGTCGGTAGCGAATCGCTCATCAACGAAGTAGAACTCACGCAGATATACGACGAGGGTTTTGCGGCACTTGGTGTCAATGTTTTGATTAAAATTAACAATCGAAAAATTCTCACAGGTATTGCAGAAGCCGCAGGTATTCCCGACCAAATGATGAGCATGACAGTGGCAATTGATAAATTGGATAAAATCGGCATGGATGGTGTGAAAGACGAAATGCGTAGAAAGGAAATTGGAGAGGAAGCTATCAATACGATTGAAAAAATATTGACAATCAATGATTTAGAAGAGTTGAAATCTTTTTTTGAAAATAGCGAAACAGGACGCAAAGGAATTGAGGAATTACAAACGGTTTTTAATTATTTAGAAAAAATTGACCTCACCAATGAAATTGTATTTGACATTACACTCGCTCGCGGATTGACTTATTATACCGGAACGATATATGAAGTCGCTGCAAAAGATGTAAAAATCGGCAGCATCGGCGGCGGCGGCAGATACGACGACCTGACGGGAATGTTTGGTTTGAAAGGCGTATCGGGTGTAGGTGTGTCATTCGGTGCAGCGCGGATTTATGATGTCATGGAAGAACTCGACATCTTTCCCGACAGCACCGCTGAAGGTACGCAATTGATTTTTGTGACCTTCGATGAAAAAGCACTTGATTATGCTTTTGATGCTTTACAGGCAGTACGCAAGGCAGGTATCAATGCTGAAATTTATCCCGAATCCGTCAAAATGAAGAAGCAGATGAAATACGCTAATTCACGAAAAATTCCTTATGTAGCCGTAGTCGGTGATAATGAAATGCAAGCCGGAGAAGTTGCGCTAAAAAATATGAAAACAGGCGAACAAGCAAATGTGAAAGTGGCAGATTTGGCGAGTAAAATCAAGCAATAGTCGTGGAAAAACCTTATTTTTGGAGTGTATTTTATTCACAATAGAAACAAAAAGATATGAGTACAATAGAAATGAAGGCTACCATTCTACGCTACATTAATGAAGATAACGAAGAGAAAATTGCTAAAATGTATGCTTCAGTGGTAGAAGATGATATTGTTGGTTACAATATTGACGGAACACCGGTTTATGCGGAAGCATTTAAAAAAGAAGCGGAAGAAATTTTGCAGCGCATGGACGCAGGAGAATCTAAAACCATTCAAGAACTTAAAAAAGAAATGCTGCAATGGTAGAGTTGTACCAAGTTGATGTATCTTCAGAGACAGAAAAAGACATAAGGAAAATATTTGATTATTTACTTGATAGTTCAAGTGAAAACGTGGCATTGAAAGTTTCAATAGGAATTGCTGATACGATTGAAAAACTTGAAAAAATGCCCACAGGAAACCCAATTCAACATAATATCAGCAGTGAAAAACGTACTTTTCGTTTTATCAAAAAATGGAAATACAAAATCATTTATTATGTGGATGAAGATGCGAAAATAGTAAAAGTTGTTGCTGTAAGACACTCAAGTCAACACCCTGACAAGTTGAAAGACTTATTATAGTCCGTCTCTTTAATCGAATGAACCCTCAAAAAACCATCAAATTACACCCACGCACATCGCTATTATCAAACCTGCCAAGTACCTCAAAACGCCTATTGGCATACACCCGTCCGAGGTCATCCGTAGCAATAAACGAACAGGTATCTACATTAGCAAGGTCAATGATATTCAAGCCGCCCGTGCGTCCATAATCAACATAAGCAAAAGGGTCACTGATGTCTCGTGCAAGCACACCTAAAGTTGGTGCGCCTTGAAAAGTCGCTTGTTCGCCGCCTTGCGAGTAGGCTTGTGACAACAGTTCCGTCATCCCATATTCCGAATGTATTTGATTGACATTGAATGATTTACAAAGCACTTCATGCAATTCAGCCCGTATCATTTCCTTCCTTCTGCCTTTCATGCCGCCTGTTTCCATAATGATAATATTGGAAAAATCTTCTTTCGTTTTTTCTGCCAAATCCAGCAAAGCGAAACTCACACCAATCAACAAAGTCGGTATTCCTTCACGCTGATTTTTTCTTAAAATAATTAATAATTCATCAATATTTTTCAAAAAAAAACCACTTTGCGAATACCGAGATTGACGAATAAAAAAATCCACCATACTCACCAATGACGACCCCGACCTTTCTAAGTAGGATGGCAGCAATGCCAATACACAATAATCATTAATTTTATGATAAAAATATTCAAATCCACGCAAGGTATTCTCTTGATAAAAAGACAGGTCGCGCACCTCGTGTTGGCTCGTTTGTTGCCCCGTAGTGCCGCTGCTTGTAAAGGTTGCTTCGGGCAGCCAATCACCTGATTTTATGCTATGATTTTTAAACAGTTGAATAGGTAAAAAAGGGATAGCTTCAATGTCATGGACTTCATTAGCCGCTATGCCTAACAGCCCCAAATAACGATGATAAACAGGATTCTCCAATGCCTGATATTGGAACATTTCCAATGCCAAAGCATTAAAATTTTCGGGCGTGACCCTACGTATTTTTTTTATTAAATCTATTCTTTTTATCATTCGTTGACCTGCAATTTGTTGATTCGTAATTCGTAATTCGTATATTCGTGCGGTATAGTCGTCTGACGAATCCTTTTAGTGAATGTGAATATGTTGTCAGATAATCAGTGATATTTTATGACAACATTCGTCTGACGACTATACCGCACACAACGAATTACGAATAAAACGAACAGAAATGAAATATTGTTTTTTGTTATTATTTTTCATCATGTTAATGCTACCGAAGGCGGAAGCACAACAAGTATTGACAGCCAAAGCCCAAGAAGGTTATAATGCTTATGCCGAACTTGCGAATGACTACATGCACGCCTTGTGGGGCTACCGCGTAGAACTCGGAAAACTCAATTTCAAAATGCTCGAATATATGAACATCAACCCCTTGCAGCGCAAGTCGGTACTCCGCTACGAACACACCAATTTTCTGGAAACACTCACCTTCAAAAAAGACCCGAAAACTGCCTACATGCGTGTGTTTGATACAGGCGATAATATTCCCCGACCACATCGTGTTGCGCTGAATAAGAGCATACAATATATGAAAGAAAGTATGGATAGCATTGCAAAAATCAGCGAAGAAGTAGCACATCATGTAACGAAAAGAAAATATAAAGGCGAGGAAAAACTCGAAACCTTATACAAAATATTGGACAGATGTGAGACGCATTTTGAAGCATTCAAAACCGCTAATATGCAAATGATTGCTGCCCTCGAAACTGCACAAAATTATTATCGCACGCCTTCCATCACCAATGAATATATCCGCCACGCCCTGCAACTAAAAAGCCTTGCCGACCCTGCCCGACGCATATTATATGCTTTGCGCGACAATAATGTTATCAAAGTAGCGGGTGCTATGAGTGACCTCGACGTGGCGATGGAACTCATCCGCGAAATAGAGCATGAAAGCCTGACGGGTACACCCTATCAAGGCAAATATTACGATAAAGGCGTGTATGTTCGCTACGATTTTGTCCTCAAATTGGCGAGTGACATTCGTGCATACTCGCGTGAGTATATGACTGCCGATGTAGGCAATATGCGCTACGAGTTGCAGTCACCGAATTACTATTATTATAATCGTCGTGTCCTTGATAAATTTAATCGGGTAGGGCGTGGATTGATTTTGCAATATAATCATTTTGTCGATTCTTCGCAGGTGCAGTTAATCAAAATGGTGGAAGAACCACATTGGTACAAAGTCCGGCATCTTGATGACGAAAGTGTAGCTCCGGGCAGAAAAGGCAATCAAGAAGATAAGGATTTTGTTGACTCCCTCACCGCTGCCCTCAACGTCCTTGAAGGCTATGCACCTAACAACCTGATTTTCTTGTTGGATGTGTCTCATTCCATGAATACACCGGAGAAATTGCAACTCCTTAAAAGTTCATTTAAGCATTTGGTGGATGTCATGCGACCGGAGGATAGGGTCGGTATTGTTACCTTTTCGGGTGAGGCGCAGGTGGTGCTGAATCCGATTTCTTCTACTGAAAAAGAAACGATTTATCAAGCCCTCAACCAACTCCGCCCTACCGGAAAATCAGATGTGGAACTTGGCTTAAAAGAAGCATATAAGTTGTTGACAGACAATTATTTAGAAAATGGAAACAACAAAATCATATTGGCTACCGATGGTGCTTTTGAAACCTTCAAACGCACACTCAAGGTGATAGAAGGTCATAAAAATAAAGGGAAAAACCTGTCTGTTTTTTATTATAGTAAAGAAAAAAGTAATTCAATAGGTTATCGGTTAAAACAATTTGCCGAAGCCGGAGACGGACGTTATGCCTACATCCAAGCCGAAAATGCCAATGAAATTATCATCGAAGAAGCGCAGAAAACAACGATTAATGATTAATGGTGAACGGTTAATGGTGAATTTTTTTAATGTTAAATAGATACTGATTTTCACAAAGCAAAAACAACATTCGACATTACCCGTTTATCATTTAAGCGACTCTTTTCTTCTTGTCCGCTTAAATGATAAATGAATACTGATAAATGATAAATGACATATTAGAGGGGTATAGGAAGGTGGAAAAATATGTTTTTTACCTGATTGGCGCACAATTTTGTTTGCAACTTATCAACTCGGCTTTCTTCATACTGTTCAATTATTTTATGGAGAAAGAGGGCTATCCTGATTACGAAATTGCAGGGGTCATTGCCGAGCGATTTGCGGCGGTGATGGTCTTGGCTGCACCACTTGGATTTTTCATTCGGGGCAGGCGATTAAAACCCTTTTTTTATGTCGCTTGTTTGCTTGTACCTTCTTTTTCTTTGCTTTCTATTTACGCTGCCGAAAACCATTTGGACACTTTATTGACTTGGGGAATGCGTTGTTGGGGCGGTGGTTTTGTCTTTATGCAAGTGACCGGTTTGCCCTTTATTTTGCTCAATGTCAAACGCGAACAACACTCCGAAGCTATTGCGATATGGTTTCAAATGTGGAGCGTGACTATCTTCTTTGCAGGCATCCTTCATTTTATTTTAAATGGTATCAATCCTGTCTTTTTCGACGAGCGTAATATGCTGATTCTCTTTTCATTAATCGGTTATTGCTCCTTCTGGTTTATTTATAAAATTCAAATCAAAGAACAAACATCCGAGCCACTGCCCGTCCGCGAATCATCGGGTATATCGAAGGTCTTTTACGCTGTTTACGACCTTGTGCGCCCCTACGACTGGGGGCTTATTTTCAGTGCTTTAGTACCCACTATGATTATTGCCATTGGTGCAGGATTTACCATTCCTGTTATCAATTTATTTTTCCTCAATATACATGGTATTCAGGCAGATACCTTCGCGGTGATGAGTGCGATGACTTATGTTATGGTGGCACTCATCATGCCCTTTATGCCTTATATCCGGCGGCGTTTTGGTTACGGCATTGCCATTACACTTATTCAAAGTCTGGCGGTGATTGCCTTGCTCATTATGGCAACCACAGAATACTATGCCGAAGCCGGATTTGCAGCAGGCATTGCCGTATTTTTCTACATGATCCGCCAGCCACTTATGAACGCCGCCGGACCGATGACCTCCGAACTCACCATGTACTACGTCGGCGAACGCAACCAAGAAATGATTAGTGCTTTGAACGCCTCAATATGGTCGGGCAGTTGGTTTGTTAGTATGCAAATTTTTGCTTGGCTGCGCCAAATGGATTATCGCTACGTCACCATTTTTCTGATCACTGTGGTCTTATATGCAGTGGGCGTGGCTTGGTATGCATATTTGATTTATTTATACAATAAAAATGACGCTTCTTCGCATTGAAAAATATCGTAAAACGAGGTCTTTTTATTGTTAAAAATGCTTTTGCTTAACCTTCCCGCAAGATACCCTTTCCTGTATTTTATATTAACCGATACGAAGTCAGTGTCTTACCCCGTATTCCGATAATTATCGGAATCGGGGTTCAGGTATCTATATTTGTTTTTCACTCTCTGTCGATAGCTATCGGTATAAATATGTGGATAGTCGAATATTTCTCTAAAGGTAAGCTGTGACATAATAAAAACCAATTCATAATACAATCTTTGACTAAGTCAAATAACAAATGTTTAAATAATATAATATGCAACCAATCAAACGTTTTTCTATTCTAATTATAAACTGACTAACCACATACTGCACCCTCACCTACTGACGACTTTGATTTATTAAACTAATATCGAAAGATGAAATTTAAAATTTTTATTTCACTAATAATCACACTATGCCTTTTTGAAAATATTTTATACAGTCAAATATATATTAATGAACTCATGGCTGCAAATAATGCCACGATAGCTGACCCGCAAGGTGACTATGATGACTGGATAGAAATATATAATGCAGGTGCAAGTCCGGTAAATCTAGGTGGTTATTTTATCACAAACGACATCGCGAATCCTGATAAATGGCAAATTCCGACCTACAATCCGACTGCCACAACTGTTCCGGCAGGAGGCTATTTACTGCTTTGGGCTGATGAAGATATTACTGACGGTGTAACGCACTTGGACAGGAAACTCAAAAGCGGAGGTGATTTTGTCGCACTATTTGCGACAGATGCGCTAACACTAATAGATAGCATTGGTTTTCAAGCACAAACAGATGACGTTTCTTACGGACGTGAAACAGATGGCACAAGTAATTTTTATAAAATGACAAATCCTACACCCAATGCAACTAATATTTTCAATCCGCTTCCCGGCACACTTACGCCTTATACCAATCTGTATATTAATGAAATTATGCCCAATAACGATACCCTTGCCGACGGCTATGGAGACTTTGACGATTGGCTGGAAATTTATAATGGAAATGCGAATACGGTTGACATTGGCGGTTTGTATCTGACAGATGATTTGGACGATTTATTAAAGTGGCAAATCACGACCAATCACCAAATTGGCGCAAGTGGACATACCGTAATATGGGCAGATAATGAACCCGAACAAGGCGATTTACACACTACATTTAAGTTGTCAAGTACAGGTGATTTCATAGCATTAATTCAAAAAATAGGCAATCAAATTACCATTCTTGATTCATTGACTTTTGGCGAATTTAGAAGAAATATCTCTTACGGAAGAAAAACAGACGGCAGCAATACCCATTCACAATTTGTTCAATTTAGTCCCGGAAATACCAATAACGGAAAGAAGAAATTAGTAGATGAAGTCAAGTTTTCTATTAAAGGTGGTCTGCACTCAGCTAGTCAAAATGTGACATTTTCTTGTACTACCCCGAATGTCACTATTCGTTATACGACCGACGGTAGCGAACCCACGTCTTCCTCACCTTCGGGTACATCTGTTAATGTGAGTTCGACCCGAAATATTCGCGCTAAAGCATTTAAGTCCGGTTGGCAGGAAAGTTTCACTACTTCCGAATCTTATTTGATTAATGTGTCGCACCATTTACCGGTGGTCAATATCGCCACCAATCCCGACAATCTTTGGGATAATCAAATTGGTATTCATGTCATTGGCACAAATGGAAAAGTAGCAAATTGTAGGTCTGACCCACGCAATTACAACCAAGATTGGGAACGTCCTGCCACTGTTCAAATGTATGAAACTGATGGTACATTGGCATTCAATATTGATGCGGGAATTTCTATTTCGGGCGGTTGTTCGCGCAATAATGCACAAAAAAGCATCAACATAGCCACCAAAAAAAGATACGGCACAGAAGAGATTGATTACCAACTCTTTCCGACAAGAAACCAAGACGAATTTCGTCGCTTCAAACTCCGCAATGCCGGAAATGACTGGAATTTAACGAGCATGCGCGATGCGGTGGTACAAGCACTTGTGAAGGATGAAGTTGATATAGAAACACAGGAATTTCGCCCTTCAGTGGTTTATTTGAACGGTGAATATTGGGGCATAATGAGTATTCGGGATGTATTCAGTGAGCATTATTTAAATTATAAATTTCCTGATATTGATAAGGATAGTATTGATTTACATTTCCTTCATTTATATGGAGATGTTAATCAATATGATGTAGAAGTCAAAGAAGGGCATCATCAGGCTTTTTTGGATTTGTATAATTATATTGACGATAATAGTATGTCAAATGCAAGTAATTATGAATACGTAAAAAGTTTGATGGACATCAACGAATACCTCAATTATCAAATCGTACAAATACACGTTGCCAATACAGATTGGCCCTCCAACAACACCCGCGTATGGCGTGACCAAAGACAAGGTGGCAAATTTCGCTGGATATTATTTGACACCGATTTTGCTTTAGGCAGACAAGCGAATGGCAGCAATAGCCGTACTGCAAATCCGCCTTCTATGAATTCGCTTTACCAAACAGTACGTACCGACCAGGGCGGTTGGCCCAATGACCCGGCTTCCACCGAAATGTTGCGTAAGTTGCTGCAAAACAATGAGTTCAAGCATGAATTTATCCAACGTTTCGCCACACAAATCAATCTTTTATTTACATCTTCACGCACTGCAACTATCGTAGATGACTACAAAGCAACCATGCAGCCCGAAATGCAAGATCATCTCAATAAGTGGAATCTTAACGGAGGTTCTCTTAGTACATGGCGGGGGAGAGTGGATTATCTTAAAACGTGGCTGGCAGACCGTCCGCCTTATATGAGGCAGCACATTCAAAGTCATTTTGGCTTAAACGGCACTTATAATTTGACCATTGATTTTGATGCCAACTCCGGCGGTTACGTATTATTAAATAGTAACGAATATCCTGCACCCTACAATTATTCGGGGATATATTTTGATAATATTCCAATAGAAATAACGGCAGTCGCGCATGAGGGATACGTATTTTCGCATTGGCAACAAACAGGCGATACCAATGCCAAAACAAGTTACACAAGCAGTTCCAATGCCACCCTCACACCTGTATTCAGACGTGCGCCAATGATTAGCGAAATTCATTATCACCCTGCCAACGGTGGCGACTACGAATTTATAAAAATTACAAACCCCGAAAATGGAACTATTGAACTCACCAACTTCCAATTTACGAATGGTATTGAACACACTTTTGGCAACCTTACTTTGCAGGCAAATGAAGAAATTATACTTGCAAAAAAGGCTTCGCTACACAGTTCACAGCCTTTGCGTGTCTTTCAATGGACAAGCGGAAGCCTTGATAATGACGGCGAAAAAATCACACTCCGCGACACTGAGCGCAGGCTCGTAGATACCATTCGATACGCCGACATTTTCCCTTGGAATGAGGAAGCTGACGGCTATGGTCCATCCTTGTGTTTGTCGGATATTTCACTGGATAATGGCATAGCTTCCAACTGGACAATTTGTCCTGTAAGGCATGACGCAAATTGCCTGTTAGGAAATATTCAGCCCGACCTTGATATGTGGCTCAAAGCCTCCGAAGGCATAGTAGAAGGTGCCACGCCCAACGCTCCCAAAATATGGCAAGGGCAAAATGGTTCGGGAGTCAATGGCTCACAATTTACAAATACAAATCAAGCGCAATTTATTGATAATCAAATAAATGGAAACCCCGTTATGCGCTTTGATGGCACAGATGACTGGATGAAATATAATGGCGCAGCAACACCTTTGTCGGATAATTCAACAGTGTTTGCGGTCATCACGCCACAGCCCGATAATGATGACGGATACTTTTTATCTACCCATTTGGGTGGTAGCAATCGCCTTAAATTTGGGCATAATCCCAACGGACATATTATTTATGATGATGATGTAACTCCGCTGGACACACTCACTGATTATCATGGAAAAAGTACGCTGGTTTCCTTTGATATTACTGCCTCACAAGTTGACGGTTTTATCAATGGAATAGCCGCGATTCCTTGGACAACAGATTTAAATATTTCTAATGCAAATCATGCTTCATTAGGACAAGAATTTGACGGTAGTGGCAGCGACAGTGAGACTTCCAACCACTGGAAAGGCGATATGGCTGAAATGATGATTTTTAATAATGTTATTAATGCCAATACACGACATCAAATAGAGAGTTATTTTTCTGTAAAATATGGTATTACGATTCCCGTTTCTAATCATAATTATTATAATCACGCCTCGCATCCTAATGATTTAGCAGGCATCGGGCGCGACCTTGTACAATGTTTGGAGCAACACAGTAGCCGAAGTATCAACCCCACGAGTATCGTTACGATGACAACACCAACGATACTTCCAACGAATAGTTTTTTGGTCTGGGGCAATGACGGTGCAAGCACCAATGAAGTCAATACAGGCCTACCGTTCAGCATTCCCAATCGCCTTGAACGTACATGGCGAATCACCCAAACAGGCAATTCGGGCGCAGTGGATATTCAATTTGACCTAGCAGGTCTGGGCTTGGATTTAAGCGACACTACCCACCTTAACTTATTGATAGACAGCGATGACGGAGATTTTGCTAATGCCCAAATTGTACCTGTCAGTAACATCAATGGTAATATATTGACCTTTGAAGCGGTCAATTTTTCGGATGGCGATTGGTTCACTTTAGGTACACAATTTTTGGATTGTATTGACATTCAACTATACGCCTTCCTCGAAGGTCCTTACGATTCCACTACTACCGAAATGACCACAGCACTCGGCGCAACGCGCGGTTTATTGCCCGGACAAACGCCCGTCAGTAACCTCATTACTCCCACTCCTCCCGGACAACCTTATAACGCTGCGCCTTGGAATTATACCGGAACGGAAGGTGCTACATGGACAGATGCAGACTATACAGGCGATGAGGTAGATTGGGTCTTGGTCTCCTTCAGAACGGCGATAGAAAAGAACACCCAAGTCGCACAAGGTGCAGCACTTCTTCATAAAGACGGTAGCCTACATTTTCCCGATAGATGTGTACTCAACAGTGCGCTTGGTGTTACGAGTGCCTATATAATTATAGAACATCGCAACCACGTTGCTGCGATGTCTCCACAAGCTATTCCTATTAGTAATGGTATATTTAGTTACGATTTTAGGTGGTCAAATAGCTATACGGCGAGTGGTACGGGCTTTGGTCAAAAACAAACCTCTACGGGCGAATGGCTCATGTTTACAGGCGATAGCGACCAGTCTGATTTTCCGAGTTACGACATTCAAGGTACAGATAAAACCCTGTGGCTCAACGAAAACGGCATCTTCGACCAATACCGAACATCCGATTTCAACTTAGATGGTGACATCAACGGACAAGACAAATCATTATGGTATGAGAATAATGGTATTTCCTCCAGAATACCAAAGTAGCTTAGATTTACATCTAAGATATGGAAGCCACCGAAAGGTGGCTTTTTTTTGTAGTACGGGCTGCTTTAGCTGCCCTCATTGTATAAAAGTCAAAAAACGGAATATTTTATTTTACAAATATTTTAATTAATTATAAATTTTTTTTAAATTATCTTGACAATATTAAATTTAAAAAAATAAGAATGCGTTGTTGTTTGAAATAGTAAATCTGCGCTGAATTTGACCTAAAACTTGTCAGACATTTTGAAAATGTCTGACAAGTTTTAGGTCAAATTCAGAACGAAGTGCTTTATTTATATTTAATAAAAAATTAATATAATATTGTTTTATCAAATAATTATAAAATTAAATTAATTGAATATATTTATTAATTTTAATAAAAATAAAATACTTGATAATCAATTACTTACAATTTAAAACCGAATTTCCCAGTTACCGAATTTCCAAAATGTCCAAGTCCAGCTATCTAAGGCAGCTAAAGCAGCCTGTACTGTGACGAAAAAACCTTATCTTACGCCTCAAAACAAGCAACATGAAGATAGACATCAGCAAACAAGATATACTATTCGATAATTTTTTTAAAATAGAAGCGGCACGACTTCGCTACGAAAAATTTAGTGGCGATATGTCGGACGAAGTGACCTACTTTAGTCTTGAACGCAAGGATGCTACGGCGGGTATCGTCTATAATACAGACACCAAAAAAGTGATTTTAATCAAACAATTCCGGTATCCGACCCACAAAAAACGCGATGCGTGGATGATAGAAATCGTAGCGGGTATGATAGACGAAGGCGAAAGTGCCGAAGCTGCCATCCGGCGGGAAATTTTGGAAGAAATCGGATATAAAGTGAATAAAATCGAGGAAATATCCGTTATATTTACTTCGCCGGGTATCTCCTCCGAGCGTATATTTTTATTCTATGCGGAAGTAGATACGGCAACAAAAATTGAAACCGGCGGTGGACTTTTGAACGAACACGAAGACATCCAAACACTTGAATATACCCTTGATGAATTGAATAAAGCCTTGAAAAACAAGGAAATACAAGATGCAAAAACCATGATAGCTTGTCATTACCTGTTGGATAAATATAATTGAACTTTGGACAAAATGGGAATTAGGGAATTAAGAAATTCGGGTGGTGTTCGAGAAAAATAGGATGCGCCTAAAAGCGATATACTCGTCTGACGAATCCCTTTGTTAAAATAGGATATTTAGGCAATCAAACGGTGGTTTACTATAAAAATATTCGTCTGACGAGTGTACCCTATTTTAATCGAACACCACCGAAATTTGTTTTAAAACCGTAACTCATTGATAATTCAATTGAATGAATTTTATTAATAAAATAAAGCATCTGGACTTTAGATATTGGGGAATTAGGAAATTTGGTATCCCGATAGTTATTGGGATTTTTATCAAATAATTATAAAATTAAATTAATTAAATATTTTTTAATTTTAATAAAAATAAAATAACTGATAATCAATTACTTACGGTTTAAAACCGAAGATCCCAATTTCCTAATTCCCAAAATGTCCAAAATCTAATTCTAAACATGCCCTTATTTTTCTATGAAAAGGACGAACTAACGAGGTCTTTTTTTATTTTAGAAATGCTTTTGCTTGGCTTCCCCGTAGCGTAGGCTTCCAGCCTGCGTTGCGTTTGAGCGATACGATATCGGTGCATTACAGTTTTCAGGTATCTATGTCCGTGCTTTACTCCCTCGCTAAATATGTGGACACGCAGAATATAGCTCTTGGCGTACAGTAGAGCATTTCCCATAAAACAATTCAGCCATCTAACAAATCGACAAGTTCATCTAAATCATAAAAGTTTTGACACTTTTGGAATTTGATTTTAAAAATCAAAACAAAATTTAAATACTCCGTTTGCTAAACTTCAAAAAGTTTGGTCTCCGATAGCTATCGGAGAAGCAATGTGCTGATATTTAGCCAGTTACAAACTTTAGTGCCTTGCCTACGTTTAGCAAACTTGAAAAGTTTACCAAACGGGTTTATTGTATTTTGTGTAAAATTAATATCGTATAAAGTGTCAACTACACGGATGAATTTATCAATAAATCCAATAATTTTAAATCATCAAACCGATAAAAAAAATCCTTATTGCGCCCTTGAATTGGGGACTTGGACACGCTACACGCTGTATGCCTGTCATTGACGAATGTCGGCGGCAGGGTGCGGAGGTCTATTTGGCTTCCGATGGGCGGGCATTACGACTATTAGAAAAAGAATATCCTAAGCTCACCACCCTCGAATTACCTGCTTACAATATTCGTTATGGCACAGGCAATATGACATGGAATATCGCTCCACAAATGCCAAAAATCTTGTGGGCAATGCAACAAGAAAAAAAAGCAGTGGACAAAATCATTCGCCAATACAATATTGACGGTCTGATTTCCGACAATCGCTTTGGTTGTTACAGTTCGCGTATTCCATCCGTATTTCTCACGCATCAAACCAACCTCAAAGTACCTGCTTTGCTCGGCATCGGCACTTTTGCCAAATGGAATAATCGCCGTCTTATTCGGCGTTATGACCAATGTTGGATACCTGATTTGGAAGGCGAACCGAATCTTTCGGGCAGTCTTTCGCATGGTTATGCACTGCCAAATATGCGTTACGTAGGTATCCTCTCGCGTATGCGCCCTTTGGAGGTCAAAAAACGCTACGATATTATCGCTGTCCTCTCCGGTCCTGAACCGCAGCGGACTTATTTTGAAGAAAAAATTATCGAACAATTATCGACGCTTCCTTATCGCACACTCATCGTCAAAGGAAAAACAGATAGCGAAATCCACAGCCAAAATAACAATATTGAAACCCTAGCTTACCTCACCAAGACCGACCTCAATGAAGCTATCCTTGCTTCCGGTGTCGTCATTAGCCGTTCAGGGTACAGCACTTTAATGGACCTTGCCGCACTTAGCAAACGACAAGTCATCCTCGTTCCCACACCGGGACAAACCGAACAGGAGTATCTCGCTGACCTTTTGCATCAAAAAAATATTTTTTTACAACAAACTCAAAATCAACTCGATATCCAACTCGCTATGACACAATTGGATAATTATACAGGTTTGGATATGGATACGGATGAACAGCAATTGCAAAAAGCGGTAAGAGATTTTTTGAAAGGAAATTGAGCCTTTAGATGTCAGACACTTTCAAAGTTCTGATATTTTTTTATACATCAAGCCGTTCTATCAGGCGATATTCTTCATCCAATATTTCGCGTAATCGTGCTAATTGTTCGTCATTAATATTTAAAGTATAATCATATCTTTTTTTGTAAGAAAGTTTTAATTCGAGATTAAATCTTACAGATAAATCTGCCATGCCTTCATTTATATTTTCTGTAAAAAAATAAGTCGAACAAGTGCGTATTTTCTCCTCGGCTTCTTCTATATTATAACTTTTTGAAAACATGTATAATTGATTCATTAAATGTTGTTTAGGAATATTTTTTAAAAAATCATCGAATGAATTGCCCAACCATTTCCCTTCCGTAAGCATACAAGGGTGCGGCACTTGATTATCACGGAAATAGCACAACATTTTGTAATGTGATAAGACACGCTGTGCAGGGTCGCGCAGACAGGTAAATGTGAATACATGTTTCGGAAGTTGCAACTCGTAAGCGGGTGTATGTGCAAAGCCATAAAAGTATTTTCCACCTTGAATCAAGCGTGCATTCCAACCTACAAATACTTTATCATTGGCAATAACCCGTTGATTTTTTTTATGGGCTATCTGTTGGTAAAAAGTATCTAAATCCGCTACACCCGAATGAGCAAGAAAGGCATAGTGGATGCTTGTGCCACCTGTTTTTCGGATGTGGTAATTGTAAATTGGTGGAGTGTTTTGTTGTTGAAACAAGTGCTTTGCTTGTCGGTTCTCTTTAAAATAAGAAAAAGGTTTATAGAAAAAATCGTTCATCAAAGTAAATAATGAAAATTGTCGGGCTTTTTCAAGTTGAGGTATTAAACCGGCTTTTTCAAGTTGAGGTATTAAACCGGCTTTTTCTTTCCTCTCGACATTCTTCTATTGGATAATTTTTGCCAAATATTGTCAGCTAATTTAATTTCTTTATTAGAAAAACCGAAACTGTCTTTGAGCATTTTTTGGTTAGTGTCTATTAATATCGTATCAATTGACTCTTTATTTCTCATTCTTTCATCTATCTCACAAATGTAATCCTGATGTTTTTCATGGTAAGGTATCAATATCTTTTCAGCTTCATTAGGCATCAATTCCAAAACTCCGCCACCATAACTCCGCCCGGATATTTCGGCAAAAGCAAAAGATAGTGAATTATAAAAACTTGCACATAAAGCATTGATATTCGTATCTTTTTTCAACTTGACGCGGTGCATGGTATCCGTAGTATATGCCTCCGCTTCATTGACGATAAGTTTTGGAAAACGATTATTTCTTCTGATAAATAATGCGTCAGAAACCCATGTAGAGGGTACAATTTGCCACTCATCACGGATGCGGCATTTGTAGCCTTTGTGAATGTCAAGGCTTTCGCCATAGCGTATGTATGAAAGGGCATCGGGATTGCTCTGCATGTCGGCGATACGGGAGAAATGCAGAAAATTGGCTCTTGCGCCGAGTTGTTTGTTTTCCTGCCAATCTTCGGGAGTAAAACGTAGGCTTTTGACCTGTACACTGCGCCCGACCAAAGGCTTGGTATAATCTTGTAAATTGTATTGATTTATAACGGATTGCGGCACGGAAAAGAACTTGTTCGCGCCCGTTGTCATCCCAACTTCTACGGCTGCAAGGCTGCCGATAGTGGGTATATTTTTTTCTTTATTGAGGTGTTCAAGAAAGTCAATTTCGAGTTGGTCTAAAAAATAAAATGTCCATTTATTGGATTGAAAGTCTATTTGTTTTTCGGTGCTTTTCAGGGCAGTCATATCCACCGATTTCAGGTCTTCAATATCATTTAATTCGATGTGTTCGATGTGGTGTTTTCCTGAATTATTTTTTTCGCATAATAATAAAACTACTTCTTGCTGAATGTCGGGAAAAACTAATGTTTTGAAAGAAATAATATTAATTTTATTAAAAAAACGAGCGAGAAACTGGCGAAGCGGTTTGGCATAAGATACTTGCAAAATTTCGGCGGGCAATACAAATCCTATTTTTCCTTTTTCTTTTAATAATAACGAAGAACCCACCACAAAGGAAACCCAAGCATTGGTCAGTTTTGAATAAGAAAGACGGGCGCGATTAAATATTTTTTCGGCTTCTATTTGTTGTATTCTATCAAAATATTGGTAACGAATATAGGGCGGATTACCGATTACAAGGTCATATTTTTTGTCGGTTTGATTGCAGAAAGTATGAAAATCTTGTTGGTAAATTTGGGTATTATCCAAATCGATATTTGTAGCTTTTTGTGCTTCAACTTCATCTAATTCAATGGCTGTAATTGATTTATAATGAATGTTTTGTGATTTGATACTATCTAAGAATACACCATCGCCACAACTCGGCTCCAATATCTCATAATCACGCACACCGTTTACCGCCCATTTTAAGATAAAATCAGCAATCGGGGCAGGTGTGTAAAAGCCGCCACGTAATTTTTGAGCTGTTGCGTTTTCAATTAATTGCATATTTCGCGCCCTATTTCTTTATAAAACATATTGTTTCCTGAAGGTACGTCTTTTGTTTTTGTTATGCTAATTTTATTCGATTTTTAGTAAAAATAAATTTGTCTCGCCTTCAATTTGGAACAAGGACAAGGTGTTTCCTTTAATATTTTGCTCACGTATCGCGTCTATCGCATCGCCCCAATGAAGTGTAGTCGGTACGTTATTTTGTCCGGCAACTCTATCGGAGTCGTGGCTGATTCTTAATGTAAAAATACCCTTTGACGCGCCGTTAATCTCAATTTGAAAATCCGCATGAGTTTCTTCTAAAGGTGAGTTTTGTTCTCTCATTTTTTGCGTCCAATCCAAATGACCAAACACCTCGTTTCTGAAATATGTTTTAATATTAATCAAGGCATCATTTGCCTTAAATCGTGCTTGCGCGAGACGTAATACCCCCGTAGGATTGGTCTTGCCCGACACTTGCTGTGCATCCGAACTTGGTAGGTTGTTTTTTTGCCAAACTAAGGTCTGTTTTCCTTTTGGCAATATTGGTTTTTGTCCTGTTTTTTGTGCTTTTTTCTTTTGAGATTTGTTTTTCCTTTTCGGAATACTGACGGCAGGAAACATCTTTTTGATTTCGGAAAGCAAGGCTTGATTTTGAGTAGGTTTATTTGATGCCTGACTTACTTCGCGTCTTTCTTTTTCCTCTGGAATGACCTCTGCATCAACGAGTTGTTCGATTAACTCTCTTGTTAATTGTTGTACATTCGGAGAGGTTTTGTCCAGTAAGAAACGATAATGATTTTTGATTTGATTGAGCAAACTGACACCTTGTTTTTCGGTCATTTCAAAATCAATAACCAATGATGCTTCCATATTTTGAAATAAGCCTTGTAAGGTCAAATTCGACGAACCAATAATAATTCTGCCTTGTTTTTCTCCTTCAAAAATATAAATTTTAGGGTGAAAAATGATATGAGAAACAGTGTGATAAACGTAAGAATTGACTTCTGATTCGAGCAACAAACTCAAAGCCTCACGCGAGGTTACTTTTTGGTCTATTCCAATAAAAAAAATAATTTCTGCATAATTATTTTTCGCACTTTTAATGTGGTCGTATATGCTCTTTATGCCTCCTTCGCTTGCAAATGCTACGATAGCCAAGAATTTATTAAAAGCCTTATCTCCAAACGAATCAATGATAAGTTGACCAACAGATTCATCAGAAATATCTGCAAAACCTTGTCCGAGAAAGCGTATGTTCATTTTTGTCTTACATTTTTACATGTTCCAACTCCAAAAACACTTCATCTAAATGCTCAAAATCTTTATCCGTTGTAATCAAAGGAACTTCAAGAATGGAAGCTGTTGCGGCAATCCAAAGGTCGTTTTTGCCCATATTGCGCGACGAATTTGGAAGAGGTTTTGAAGGATGTTTGCCCTGACTGTAAGCGTCAATTTCGGCATAACGATTGAGGATGCTTTCGACATTTATATCTACCACAACCAAGCGTTTGACGAGATGTACGAGTGCATCAATTTTTTGTTGCCCCCAACCGTTTTTGATGGCTATTGATTTTAATTCGCCAATGGTAACAGCCGAAACAATGAGTATATTTTTGTCATTAAAAAGGTTGAGTATCGTCTCAAATTTATCTCGAAATTGAGACCTTCGCAGGTAAGTTAAAATGATATTGGTGTCCAGAAGAAAACTCATTAATCCAACATTTTCAGTAAATCTTCAATCGGCTCTTGAATATCTAATTCGTCTGCCAATTTATAAAATTCTTCGCGCGGTATGGGTTGGTAGTTTTGCTCTTTGACCAACTCATCTACCGTAACATGCGGACGAGTCGGCTGCATCATTTTTTCTAATACTTCAACATCCGTATCTGCCGCAATAAATGCTTCAAATTGCGCCAATTTCGCTTCATCTTCCATATCCATAATCGCCTGAATGAGCCGATATTTTCTACTGTCTAATGGTCGTGTCATATTATTTTTTTTGCTTAAAAATACGGAAATTGTGGGGCTTTTTCAAGTTAGAGAAGAGTTAGTCGATTAAGGTATCGCCTATTTCTTTGGGGATTATTCCCGAACTTTTTGCAGGGTATTCCATGCTTGTGAATCCATCTTTTATGATAATGAAATACCCATCGGAATCTTTATTTTCTATACTGTTTTTCTCAATTTTAGAAACAGAACTTTCAAGCATTTCTTGAAAATTATCGTGTAAAACAATAGGATTTTTCTCCATTTCTGCAAATCTCGAAATTTTGATATTATCATTTTTATCAAAATTAAAATAACTGAATGAGTAGCCTTGATGAAATTCAAAAACTAAAATAGAATCTAAATTAATATTTTTAATTCCTTCATTTTCAAATAATTCACCCGCCCTTTTTTGATACCGGACAAAATCTCTATAATTTATGTTTTGCCCACAGTAGAATAAATCGCCACAATTTTTTCCGAAGTTTCTCAGATACGTTTTGAAGGAAATCGGAAATTTTTTGTGAAGTTTTTGTTCAAGAATAATTATTTCATCTTCTAATAAACCTTTAAAACTTCGTTTTGAGTTCAAGTAATCATTTGCGTCTGCCTTCGTAGTTTCCTTGAAAAAGTAGTTACGATTATCAACTACTTTTTGCAATCTGAATTTTACAGAATCACAATATTTTTGGAATGTTTCTCCATTTTGATTCCCTTCTACAAAATCAACGGGTACTTTACTTTGACAGGCATTTAGAAAAACACAAATCATAATAAAAAATAAACGATATTGAGCCATTTTGCGTATTTGTTGAAGATTAATACCCACCATAAAATTTACGGAAAAACCACTCCACACCCAACAAGCCCATCAAGACCCAAAAAATCCATTTCAGATTAATGATAGACCGCGTTTTGGAAGTCGAATATAGGACGGGCTGAATATCCGCCTTCGCATTCAGGATGCGCGGAAGGGCGGTGATGCTGTCAGGATACACGACTTGTCCGCCGTATTGTTCGCTGAGAAGACGGAGTAGGCGGTGGTCGGCAGTCGTCTCATAAGACTCTAATTCAATGGGTTGTACACTGAATTTGCCGCGAGAGATGAGTTCCTTGCCTTGCGTAGTGATACGTGCTTTATATTTATAATTTCCTACCGGAAAATAACCTGCATTGAGTGAATAGGCGCGATTGGTTTTGGAAAATGTGAAATTATAATCCTTGCCTTTCGAGTCGGTGATTGTGAGGGAAGCATCGGGTTCGTTGATGAGTTCGTAAGATTGATTGTACAATTCCGCATCGAAATATATCGCCTCATTTTCATCAAAAATATTCTTACTGACACTCGTTCTGAACTTGCGTTTGTCTTCTTTGACGGTCAGATATTGAACCGTTTTACTCATTACCTCATCAAAAATATCGTGGTTCTGATGTTGCAAATAATCAAAAATACGCCACTTCCAAATTCCCTCTCCCGCCAATACGCCAATCTTAATATCGCGTTCTTCGCCAAAGGTCAACAGCGGATATTTTGTCTCTACCGAACCAATTTTTTGATATAATAAAACCTGCGATTCTGCCGATGCCGAAAACTCACCAAAAGGCGCGACGAGTGGCGCGAATTTGGGCAATTCATTAGCGATATTTTCATTGAGGGTAAATAGATTAAAATCACTTGCTATCGTACCCGCTACGTCATTCGTATTGCGTGTGTTACCGCTTCCTGTAAATACGCCTTGCACCTTACTCAATTCCGACAAATCTGTCTGACTACCAATGATATACAAGCGCGGTGTTTTTCGACTATCTAATTCTTTGATAATGTCCGTCGCACGATTTCGCGTACTCGGCAATTGGTGTAAAATCACAAAATCATAACCCGAAATACGCTCTTTCAATTTCCCTGCATAAGCAATATCGACTTCGTAATTTTTATTCTTTGAGACGGTCTGTTTAATCGCCGAAAGGTCGGGGTGTGGCGCATCTGCCAAGACCAAAATTTTCTGCCGCGCATCCAATACATCGATGAAAATATCTTTGTAATTATTCCTGCGCGTCACTTCATCTTTCACACTCGAAACCGATACGCGATAACGCTGCACACCACTACTATTTGCCGACAAAATAATTTCTTTGGTCGTAAAAAAGTCGTTGTTTTTTATCTTAAAAGATTCTTCTTTGAGTTTGATATTATCGCCATCGTCCACGACCTTATATACACGCACCCGCGAGCGCGAACCCGCGCAATTTCGCGCCGCTACATCCACCTGAATGCTGAATTTATCACCCAAATACGCAATGCGATTATGATAAATTTTCTTAATGGAAATATCGCGTTTTGCCACCGTATCGCCGAGCGCAACGGCATAGACAGGTACGCTCAATTTCGTGCCGGCATACATCGGATTGCTACCTTGATTGTAAATACCGTCCGTAGCCAACACAATCGCGCCCAAATTTTGATTGCTATATGTTTCGTACAAATCATTGAGCAATTCGGAGGTGTTGCTGACTTTATCTTTGAAAGTAAAATCGAAGCCCTCCCGCACTTTATCGCCGAATGAATAGGTTTTGATGTCGTATTGTTCGCCGAGTTGGGTTTCGAGGTCGGTGAGTTGCTCGCGGTAGCGGGTCGAATCCTCGCTCGTCATCGCCGACATTATCGACTCGGAATTGTCTTGCGCCACTACGACTATCGGCTTCTTCGTCTCCGTCACCAATGACTTGAGCAAAGGCGATAAGAGCAAGAGGCTCAAAAACGTCACCGTTGCCACTCGCGCAAAGCCCAAGAGCCAATTTAACCAAGCCGATTTTTCACGGAAAGTTTTATTCCCATAATACATCATTATGGCATACCCGATACCGAGTAATAAACATAGTATGGCGAACCATGCGGGGTATTGGAAAGAAATGTTTGTATTCAATGTTTATTTTTTTGAACCACTAAGCGACTAAGGTACACAAAGACGACGTGGCTATTTTGCGTTTTCGATTGTGTTTAAAAGGTTTTTTACGTCAGTGAATTGATTAGATAGTTCGTTGACATTCAACAACTCCAACATCATTGCACCGTCTGTAATTTTTGATTTATACTTGGGTTTTTTCTTCGTATTATTTTTTTCATAATAAAAATATCGTCCAAGTAATGTATGTAGTTTTTCATCTGGTTTTTCGATGTCTTGTGGTCGTTTATTCTTTAGAATGTCATCATCTTTAATGTTGTCATCTTCTCGTTTTCTGCCGGATTTGGGATATGTTTCTGCAATATATTTTTCCAAAATATCCGGTTGCGAAAGTATCCACGCTTCCATTGCCTGAATCATGAAAAAGACTTTGTCGGGTGTATCATTCAAGTCAAATTGAACTAACCTGTTTTCGCGTTCTGATTCGGGGGCATCCAAATCCAATAAGACCAAAATATCGGCAGGATTGTTTTTGAAATCTTTGACAGTTTGCTTATTTGGTCCGCGCAAATCAATGTTTAATTTGAAGTTTTGTGTACCCAAACCGGACATCAATAATTTGCTGAAACCTTCACGCAGAGGAACATTCGCACCTCTATTATTGAGGTTGCCTCCTTCCACAAATATCGTTATTTCTACCATCTTGTGCCACCCATTTTTCCGGTCATCCATAATTGACCTGTTGAATAATCGTTGACCCAATTCTCGTAATCTTCTTCTGTTTTTCGGGTGACTCGCGTTTCATTATTTTCATCTTTTTCAAACACCAACATATCATCTACCAAGAAACTATCCAATAAAATAGGCGAATGAGTTGCTACAATCATCTGTGTGCCTGTACGTGCGGCGTGTTTGATACCTTTGGCAATTGTGTTAATCATATCAGGGTGTAAGCCTTGTTCGGGTTCTTCAAGGCAGACGACTTTTCCGCGATTGGGATTGTATAGAATGGCTAATAAAGCGAGGAATTTTAATGTGCCTGTGGAGATGTGTTGGATGACTACTTCAAGTGGAAGTCCACCTTCTTCCATTGTGATTTGTATCGAATTTGAGCCATTAGCGATGAATGAAATATCTTTGAAATAGGGATTTACCTCTCTCAAAAGTTCTTTAATTTTATTGTATTCGGGATAATGGATATAAAGATGGTATAAAAGCCCTGCAAAATTTTCAATGGACGGATTTAGTCTTGTGTCATTTTTTCCGTAATCTGCTGCCCTTTTACGAATTGAGGAAGCATCAATGTCATCATAAACTACAATTTCTTCTATTTGGCTACGTAACTTACCAATAGCTTTATGTTGAAAAGTCAGACGGTGCGTAAATAACCTTCTCTCGTCATCTAAATATTTAAATGATAATTGATTTTCTCCTAAGCTAAAATTAATAGTTTCAGAGGTGGGAACATTACCATTACCATATTCATTATCTTCATAAGAAAGCGGTTTTAGATGATACGTCCAGTCACTCTTCTTATATTCTGGAAAAGTATCAAAAGTTTTCTCCCCATCAAATGTATAAATCAACTCAATTGAGACCTTATCATTATGAAATTTATGATTCTTAATATTACCCCAGTTCCACCATTCTTTTACAACTTTTTCCATTCCCTCTTCCTCAATCCCCCGACTCAATAACTCAATTGCTTTGATAAAATTAGATTTACCACTGCCATTGATGCCAATTAAGATATTGACATACGGATCCAGTTCTACCGTTTGTTTTTCGGCAAAACTGAAAAAATTGCTTAATGTGATACTTTTTATCATAATCATCCCCGCCGAAGGCGGCTAATTTGAACTTGACACTTGAACTTGCGCTTGCACTTAAAAACTACCACTCACTCTCCTTCCACTCATTATATTCCGCTACGATTTGTTCGAGGTCTTTCTTCTTATACGTACCTTGCTTTATTTTAGACTGCAATTTCGGAAAATCCTCGAAATATCGCGTCATTTGTCGTTTAAAACCCACAAAATCAACCTCTAATAAGTAATCGCCGTCATTTTCGATGAAGGTTTGCGTAAAGCCGCGTTCCTTATCCGTATTCCAATAATAATACAACTTTACAATACCATTATTACGACGTTCCATAAATACCCCGTAACCATACGATAAGGCTAAATCAACATCATAAATCTTAGAATCATACACCGTATTTTCTACATAATAACCTTTGATTTGAAAAGGTTTATACGTAAGCCGTTCCTCGTCTCCGTTTTTCACAAAAATAACTTTTGAAGAACGTAGTGCAGGTGTCGTGTATTTTATTTTACCACGAATCGTATCATTTTGGTTGCTGATAATGTAGCCATCCAAAAAATTGAATTGACCGTACAACAGCACCGCACCAAGCATCATTATAAGTATAAATAACAAACGAATTTTCATTGACCTAATAATTTGAGTAGATTTAATGTCCAAAGGTAAGGAATTTGGGATTGAATTTTGACTATTTGAAAATTGTACTCGTATAAAATCAAAAAATGAACAAGGTATATTAAAGTATTCGTACATTTTTTTCTACCTTGTCAGTTATTCACAATACACACCAAGACGAATACTGATATGTCAAACATACGAGCCGCTATAAGGGGCATACACGCATGGATTCCCGACTACAAACTCACCAATGCCGAACTTGAAACAATGGTGGAGACCAATGATGAATGGATTGTATCTCGTACAGGCATCAAGGAGCGTCGCATCTTAAAAGGCGAAGGACTTGGCACATCAGATATAGGTGTAGAAGCAGTAAAGGGCTTATTGGAAAAAACAGGAATGAAAGCCACAGAAATTGACTTTCTGCTATGCGCCACGACGACACCTGATATGCAATTTCCTGCTACTGCCAATATTATTTGCGATAAAATCGGCGCAAAAAACGCCTTTGGATTTGACTTAAATGCGGCTTGTTCGGGTTTTATTTATGCGCTGACGACTGCTGCAAAATTTATAGAATCAGGCACGCATAAAAAAATAGTTGTCGTGGGAGCTGATAAAATGTCTTCCATTATTGACTATACAGATAGACGGACTTGCATCATCTTTGGCGATGGTGGCGGCGCAGTTTTGTTGGAAGCTGCCACAGATGAAGACGGCATTCACGATTCGGCTTTGTATAGCGATGGTTCGGGGCGAGTATATTTGCATCAAAAAGCGGGCGGCTCGGTGCGTCCGGCTACGGCAGAAACAGTGGCAGCAAAGGAACATTATGTATTTCAAGATGGTCGTCCGGTCTTTAAAGCTGCGGTCAAAGGGATGTCCAATGCCATAGAGACGGTACTTAAAAATAATAATCTCAAGATAGAAGACCTAAATTGGCTCGTACCACATCAAGCCAATAAACGTATATTAGATTCGGTGAGCAGTATGACAGGTATTGACCCTACAAAAGTCGTTATCAATATCGAAAAATATGGTAACACAACCAATGGTACGATTCCATTATGCTTGTGGGAATGGGAAGATAAATTTAAAAAAGGTGATAAAATTATGCTCGCTGCTTTTGGTGGTGGCTTCACTTGGGGGGCAGTTTACCTGACTTGGGCATATTGATTTTAAATTTTAACACATTAATTTTATTGAATATTGTTCTTGCTTTATTTATTTATAAAATATTGATAATCAGCAACTTAGTGTGTTTTATAACTTTAATTGCATTTTAACAAAACCCTAACATTTAATAGCTAATACCTAGCTACCATTGCTTTAAATACACATAAACTGTATCCTTATTGTCCGAATAATCTCAAAGATAGTATTTCATTTTACTTACCAACACAACACAAACCACATTTTTAACGACACTTTCACTGATGATAAACACTGATAACTCGATTTTTACATTTTAATTTTAAATTATTTATAAAATACTGATTAATATTTTTTTTAATAAAATTAATTTTTAATAATTTAAAACAATTGCAATACAAAATTCAGTGATAAGTCTTAAATCCTAAGACATAATATTGTCATGCTCAATTCAAATTTATCGTTACAAATTCAATAAATTAAGAAAAAATCTTATTTTTGAAGATGTAATCAGAAATTGATAGCTCTATTCATTTCTTGCATTACATCCATCCATTTTTTAAATCAAGAATCAATCTATGTGTATGAAACATTTTTTATTAATGCTCGCAATGATGCTTACAGGCTTGGCTACCATTGTAGCACAACGCACCATTACGGGAACAGTGACAGATGAAAGCGGCGAAACCGTACCTTTCGCCAACGTCTTTGTAGAAGGAACCACCATTGGTACAACTACCGATATTGACGGTAATTATACCCTTGAAGTGCCTGAAGGCGGCACGATTGTCGTCTCTTTTACCGGCTACGAAGATTTCAAACAAACCATTGGTGATGATAGCACCGTCAATGCACTGCTGACTTCGGGGGTTTCGCTCGAAGAAGTCGTATTGATAGGCTACGCACCACAAAAACGTAAAGACATCACCGGCTCGGTATCTTCCGTCTCAGCCGAAGATATTGAAGATGTACCGCTTCCAAGCCTTGAAACTGCCCTTCAGGGAGCGGCTGCGGGAGTGATAGTCAACAAAAACTCCGGTAAACCCGGTGGCGGTATTGATGTCAACATTAGAGGTAAAACCTCTATATCAGCTTCCAATCAACCACTGTATGTTGTGGACGGCATACCGATTATTTCCGGTGATAATTTTGATTTTTCACAAGAGGGTATTGGTGGAAGTAATCTCTCTGTCATCTCTGACCTCAACCCTGACGACATCGAATCCATGGAAGTCTTAAAAGATGCTTCTACAGCTGCCATGTATGGTTCGCGGGCTGCCAATGGTGTTGTACTGATCACCACCAAACGCGGTAAAGCCGGCAAAACCAAAGTTAATCTCAATGCTTCTTATGGTAATGCTTGGTTGCCCAAGGGGATTGATGCCATCACAGGCGATGAGTATCAGGAATATTCGGTTGAATTGTGGAGACCTTTACTACAAAGCAATGGACTACCGGAAACCTGGCAATCTATTCAAGACAATGTACTCGGACCTGTCGGCGAATCCAATACTGTCTGGCAAGATGAAGTATTCCGCATGGCTCCTCTGCAAGAGTATAGCATAGGCATTTCAGGTGGTACGGAATCTACCAGATTATATGCTTCAATGGGCATAAAAGATGAGCAAGGTATCATTAAAAGTTCCGGTTTTCAACGCCTATCCGGTCGCTTGAATGTTGACCATATTCTTTCCGATAATCTCACTTTTGGGATGAATATGGGCTACAACCGTACCAATACCGACCAAGTACAAAACGATAATAATATATATGGTGTATTAGGTGCCTCTCTGCTCATTCCACCTGTCGTGCCTGTGACTGAGGAAGATGGCAGTTGGGGGTCCGCATTTGGTATTGAAAATGCCGTAGCTGCCGTTACTGATTATCAAAATAATATCATCAGAGGGCGTTTCACGGGTAACGTATTTGGCAAATGGAATATTACCGACTTTTTGAGTTTCAAAACTACATTTGGTACAGATATTATTGACTTGGACGAAAGAGTATATGAGCCTCGTACCCTTCAATCTACCAATACAGGACGCAAAGTAGAGGCAAGTATAAAAGATGAAAGATTTGTCAATGAAAATACTTTGATTTTCAATGAATCATTTGCTAAAAACAATATCCAAGTCGTTGTAGGAGCAAGTTTTCAAGAAGATAAAATTAATAGTACCTATACCGAAACCGCTGACTTCCCAACGGATGATTTTACAGGACTTACTTCCGGTGCCACACCCGTTACGGCACTAGGTGATTTTACAGGCGATAATCTTCAATCTTATTTCGGTAGTATCAACTACAATTTTGGCGGCAGATACTACTTAGCCGGTACTTTTCGTGCCGACGGTTCTTCAAGATTCATCAATAATAAATGGGGATATTTCCCCGGTGTATCGCTAGGTTGGAACATTTCAGAAGAAAGTTTTATGAAAAACGGACCCTTTGATTTGCTCAAAATCAGAGCAGGTTGGGGACAAACCGGCAACAATACTTTTGACAATTTTGAAGCATTCCAATTGTATGAAGGCGGCGCAAATTACAGAGACGTTCCCGGTACAGTACCTATCCAACTTGGTAATCCCGACCTCAGATGGGAAACCACTACACAAACCAACATTGGCTTGGACTTCGGCATTATCAATAGTCGAATCAATGGTAGTCTTGATTTCTATGTTAAAGATACTGACGATTTATTGCTGGACAAACCTATTCCGACAACGTCCGGTTTTACCTCCGTCCTTCAAAATGTAGGAAAGATGCGTAACAGAGGTATTGACCTCACACTCACCTCTTCTAATATCAAAAAAGATAACTTTACATGGGCGACTACCCTTACAGTGGGGTATTTGCAAAATGAAGTCGTCGAACTCGTGGACGGTATTCCCTTTGATTCGGGCTTTGCCAACAGAGTTGCAGAAGGACAACCCTTGGGTAGTTTCTTCGGGCATGTCACCGACGGCTTATTCCAAAATCAAGCGGAGATTGACGCACACGCTACACAAGCTACGGCTGCTCCCGGCGATATTCGCTTCAAAGACATTGCAGGTGGTGCAGGACCTGATAATATCACCGGTACAGCTGACGACCTCGCGCCCGATGGCGTGATTAATGATGACGATAGAACCTACATTGGTAAAGCACTTCCCGATTTTCAAGGCGGTCTCAGAAACCGATTCAATTTCTATGGCGTTGACCTCAATATCTTCTTTCAATTTGCCACAGGTTTCCAAATCTACAACAACAACCTTGCTTTTACAGAAGGTATGAATAGCGTATTCGCGCCCTCGCGCAATGCTTGGGAAAACAGATGGAAAGAAGAAGGCGACCAAACGGATATTCCAAGATTGGTGAGAAACGACCCCAATAGCAACCGTAGAGACTCCGACCGTTTTGTAGAAGACGGCGATTATGTACGGCTCAAAACACTCACATTGGGTTACACCGTACCTTCAAGCATTACAGAGAATATTGGTGTACGCAGAGCAAGAGTTTACGTCAGTGGTTTCAATCTCTGGACACTGACCAACTATTCAGGTTTTGACCCCGAAGTCAATATGTTTGATGGTAATAATACTGCCTTGGGTACAGATTTTCTAACATTCCCGCAAGCACGCTCCGTTGTGTTTGGTATAAATATAGGGTTTTAATTCATTTGTGATGATTTGATTATTAATTAGTTGTAGTATTACAATCAACTAAATGATTAACAAGTAAAATAAAAACGGATGTATATTTAGGATTTTAAAAATATTATGTATAATAATTTATATTAATTTAAAATTATGTTTTTAATAAAATTTAATATTAAAAAAATATTTTATAATATAAAATTACTTTTTTTGATAAAATAACATTAAGTAACATAGTAGTGCTTTACGAGCGAATTAACTGCTAAACAGTGATTTATTCACTCATTCACTCATTGTACTTAATACTATCCGTTCACTCATCACCAATGACCAAATTAATAAATTATGAAATTAACAAATTTTTTAATATTAATAATGACCATATCGGTCTGTGTTTTTTCCTGTGCAGATTTGGAAGATGTATCACCTGTCAACTCTGTTCTTTCTTCCGCAGCGATTACGAGCAAAGCCTCAGCCAATGCTGCCTTAAATGGTGTTTATGATGAATTGCAAGATGCAGATTTGACATTTGACGGTTGGCTGGCACTCCCTCAATTTTTCTCTGACGAAGCCAATGCTACCGGAACTTTCCCGACTCGTCTGGAATTTGGCAACCTCAATGTCTTTCCTTCTAATGGCACTATGGCAAGTGTTTTTACAGATTTTTACGATGCCATCAATGTTGCCAATAATGTGATAGCTTTGGTTCCGGCTATACAGGAAGATGGCTTTACTGATACAGAGAAAAATGATATTGTGGCGCAGGCAAAATTTATTCGCGCACAATGTTATTTACAATTAGGAACACTTTGGCAAAGTGTTCCGCTTGTACTGTCTCCTACATCGGACGTAGGCGAGGTACTTAATGTATCCGTCAGTTCTCGCGATGAAATTTACAATCAAATCAAGGCTGATTTTAATGAGGCAGTCACTAATATTACGGCAGAAACAGGACCCTTTGTGGCAAGCAAGCAGGCTGCTAATGCTTTTCTGGCTCGTGTTGCTTTATATGAAGGCAACTGGGCAGAAGCAAAAGCAAAAGCCGAAGGAGTACTCGGTGCAGGATTTGATTTGACCGCCGTAGATTATCTGGCAGACCAGATTTATTCGCTCAATTTCACCACTGCCGATGGCAATAATCTTGGCTTTTTCTATGGAACAGAGGGCTTGGGTGGTCGGTATTCTATCGGACCTTCTGCCGACATCATAGCTGCCTTTGAAGACGGGGACACACGCTTTGCACAAAGCATCAATAATGATAATCCGGCTACACCTTACGGACTCAAATATCCCAGCTTTTCTGCTGCGAGTGCAGGTACGGCTACTGACCCGATTTACTTCATTCGCCATGCCGAAATGGTACTGATTGCTGCGGAAGCTGCGGCTGAAATGGGGGATTTTGCTACGGCAAGCACTCACTTCAATCAAGTCAGAAATCGTGCAGGATTATCTGAAATTACGCTGGACGCAAGCAATTATGTAGATGCTATTTTGAAGGAGCGTTTTACGGAATTTGCCTTTGAAGGAGCGCAACGATTGATTGATTTGCGTCGTCGCGGCAAGGCAGAGGAGGTACTCGGACCAATCGGCTACGATGCCTGTGACAAGGTGTGGCCCCTGCCACAGCGAGATGTTGATAGAAACGTCAATTTACAGCAAAACGACTGCTGCAATTGCTAATCATTCAGACAAATTCATTATTGCTGCAAAAGCAATAAATCATATACTTTTTAATACAACACAAACGGTTATCGGAATTTTCCGATGACCGTTTGTTGTATCATAAGGTCATTTCAAAGACTTACCTCATAATTTCGTTAATAAAAAGTTAATAAATCAACAAAAAATCCTATTTTTGAGGTTGGACACGATAATGGATAGCCGGTATCACATAAAAGAAGTTTACACTTAACTCAATCTATCCAAATTATCATAATATGTTGGACTTTAGATAATCGTTAATCCGTTTATTGGTTAATCAGGCTAATTTACTGAATGTCAGTATTATTAGTAATGAATTATTATTAAATGATTTTAAATAAAATTCATTATCACCTTTAAATCATTCCTGCAACTATGCCGGATAGCCTGACAAACTGATGAACCAATTAACTAATATCCAAAATCCGTACGATATAATTTCTTAACAAAAATCAATTAAATAACGTATGAAACATCTCCTATTAGTTATTGCAATGATGTTTTTTTGCTTTAGTATAGCTATGGCACAACGCACCATTTCAGGAACTGTAACAGATGAAAGCGGCATGCCGCTACCATTTGCCAATGTATTTGTAGAAGGTACCACAGTAGGTACGACTACGGATATAGATGGCAACTACACACTCAAAGTACCGGATGGTGCTTCTACTATTGTGGTCGCCTATACAGGTTATGGCGATATGAAACTCGCTTTGGGTGATTCCAACACCCTTAGCTTTACGATGGCTGAAGGTGAAGTCCTCGACGAAGTTATCGTCACTGCCGTAGGGCTTGAAGCCAACAGACGCTCGCTCGGTTATTCGGCACAGAACTTAGATGCTGAAGAAATACTGAGTTCAAGAGAAACCAACCTTGTAAATGCACTTAGCTCAAAAATTGCAGGTGTAACAGTAGGTAGTTCTTCCGGTTCACCGGGTGCTTCTGCCAATATTCGTGTACGTGGTAGCACTTCTATCAATGGTACGAACAGTCCATTATTTGTCATTGATGGTGTACCTATTGATAATAATGAACAAGATGCTGATGTGGACGGTGTAGATCAATCTAACCGTGCGGTCGATATCAATCCGAATGATATTGAAAATATGACTATACTGAAAGGTGCTGCTGCAACTGCACTTTACGGTGTACGTGCTGCCAACGGTGCAGTTATTATTACGACTAAGAAAGGTGTTGCGGGCAAACCCAGAGTAACTTTATCTACCTCTTACTCTATTGATCAAGTGAATAAGTTGCCTGCACGTCAAAGCACTTATTCACAAGGCCGCCCTTCAGGTGGTGTGAATATTCACAGAGGTCCTGAAACGGGTGAAGGTTTTAGCTGGGGACCGGCTGCTTCGGAATTGGAATATGACGGTGACAGCGACTATTTTTACAATTCAAATGGTCGCTTAGTACCTAAAGGTACAGGGAATGGAAGAGCTGCCGAAGTTTACGATCCATTTACATTCTTCGATACAGGTAATACTTATGATTTAAACCTGTCTGTACAAGGTGGTAATGAAAATACTACTTATTACGTTTCGGGAGGTCGCTTGGCTTCTAATGGTATTGTTCCTAATGCTACTTTTGAAAGAAATTCTTTTAAATTAACGTCCACTTCAAAAATTACAGATAAAATTGATGTAGGTTTTTCCGCTAACTATATCAACTCAGGTGGTAATCGTATTCAAAGGGGTTCCAATATTCAAGGTGTCATGCTTGGCTTGTTGCGTACTTCACCTACATTTGACAATGGTAACGGAAGAGAGGGTAGAGATGCCGCAGGTGAAGTCAGCACTTATGTAAATCCTGATGGTTCACAGCGTTCTTACCGTTCAGGTATTTATGATAATCCTTACTGGACAGCCAACAAAAATCCATTTAGAGATAATGTCAATCGTATTATCGGTTATGCCTCTGCGGGTTATCAGATTGTGGATTGGGCAAGATTGAGTTACAAACTAGGACTTGATACTTATTCAGACCGCCGTAATGGTGCATTTGATATTAACCCGGGTAGAAGTTTGGGATTGGTTTATCAGTCTGTGCAGGAGAATCGAGATTTGAACTCAGACCTTTTATTAACACTATCGCCAAAAATTTCAGAGAAATTTAGTGTTAGTGTAACATTAGGTCAAAATTTATTTGACTCACGTTTCGTCGAACAATCCTCTGAAGGTTCAACACTTTCAGTAAGTGACTTTTATCACATCAGTAATGCAGCCGACGTTACTACCGATGAAGACTTTTTACGCAAAAGAATCGTTGCAGCTTTTGGTACGGCTGATTTAAACTATGGTGATTTCGTATTCTTAAATTTGACAGGTCGTAACGATTGGTCTTCTATTTTGCCAAGAGACAATAATGCTTTCCAATCTTATTCTGCAAGTCTTGGTTTTGCATTTACAGAATTGTTGAATTTACCAAACAACAGCTTCTTGCAATACGGTAAATTAAGAGCTTCTTATGGTAAAGTAGGTAATGATGGAGGGAAGGCATTTATATATGCTACTACCAACTACTTTAATCAAGGCTTTTCCGGTGGTGACGGTTTTATAGGTGGGATAGAATTCCCCGCTTTTGGTGTCAACTCTTTTGAGCGTTCTACTGTACTGGGTAATGCCAATTTTGTTCCTGAGACAACGACTACTTTGGAACTTGGAGCAGAGTTCAAATTCTTTAAAGACAGACTTGGATTTGACTTTACTTACTTTGACCAAGAATCCAGAGACCAGATTATCGCAGTACAACTTCCTGCAACTACAGGTTTTACAGATATTGTTCAAAATGCAGGTGTCATTACCAGTAAAGGTATCGAATTGGTAGCTTATGCCACACCGCTTAAATTTAAGAATAATCCCTTACGCTGGGATATTGATTTAAACTTTACTCAAATTGAAAATAGAGTTGAAGAACTCGCTGAAGGCGTTGAAAATATCTTCCTCGCAGGTTTTACCTCTACTTCATCTCGTGCAGTAGCCGATCAACCTTATGGCGCAATTTTCGGTTCGGGCTTCCAGCGTGATGATAGTGGTAACCTTATTATTGGTTCAAATGGTTGGCCTCTACAAGCCACAGGTACAGAAGTTTACGGCGACCCAAATCCAGACTGGACGGCAGGTTTGCGTAATACATTCACTATTATTGATGGTTTGAAAATCGGTGCATTACTTGACTTCCGTAAAGGTGGAGATATGTGGTGTGGTACATGTGGTATTATGAACTACTTTGGTGTTTCTGAATTGACAGGTGAAAAACGTGATGAAGTCGTTGTTTTTGATGGAGTTATGGAGGATGGTACACCGAACAATACGCCCGTTGCATTAGCCGATCCCGCTGCTGGTCTTGGTGCCAACTACTGGGTACGCTACGGTTTCGGTGGTTTGACAGAAGCCAGTATTTATGATACTTCTTGGATTCGTTTGAGAGAGGTTTCTGTTGGTTATGATATTCCTTCCAAGATTACTGAAGGTCTGCCATTTGAAAATCTTTCATTGACACTCACAGGCAGAAACCTATGGTTGTCAACGGACTTCCCCGGTATTGATCCGGAGACCAACCTGACAGGTGCTTCAAACGGTGTTGGTTTGGAATATTTCAATATGCCAAACACGAGGAGCTATAACGTAGCATTAAGAGCTACATTTTAATTAACAATTAAGTTTTAATTTAAACTAAAGATTAGGTCAAATAATACATTTTGCCAAAAGCAAATCGAATTATTTAAACTTATTTTTAAATTAAACTCTTTAATAATTTATAATGAATAATATCATAAAATCCTTATTCTTTGTAGGGTTGATGCTCTTTTCTACAGCTTGTGGTGATACCCTTGAAGAGATTAACATTGACCCCACACGCCCAACGGACGTAGATTTAAATCTGATGTTGCCAGAAGCAATTTCACAAACTATTTTCAACCAAGGCACCAATCCGGCTCGTGTTGCGGGTATCATTATGCAACAGTTTCTAGGTTTTGATGCACAACAGGTAGCATATACAGACTATGTACTTCCTGACGTAACGTTCAACAACTATTGGAGAACCGGTTTGTACGCAGGCAGTCTTCGTAGCGCACAATTGATAGTGGATAAAGCCGAAGCTGAAGACGCACCATATTATGCGGGTATTGGTAAGATACTATTGGCAGCCGGATATGGCGATGCTACTTCCTATTTTGGCGATATACCTTTTTCTGATGCCTTGAAAGGTATCGAAGGTTTGAAACCCGCTTACGATACGCAGGAACAAGTGTACGCAGGCGTTCAGGCACTTCTAGATGCAGCTATCAGTGACCTTTCGGGAGACAGCGGTCCGGTCAGACCGGAAGCAGATGATTTGATTTTCAGTGGTGATGCTGCATCTTGGATAGCTACGGCACAAGCCCTCAAAGCACGCTATCTGATGCAAACTATCAAGCGTAATTCGGGCGCAGCTTCTACTATTTTGAATATCATTAAGAATGAGGCTTTTCAAGCTGCCAATGCTCAACCAAACTTCACCTGGGGTACAGCTCAAATAGATAATAATCCATTGGCTAAATTTGGTGTTGACAGACCTAATACGCTGGTCATTGACAACCGCTTCGCAGCAAGAATGGAGGCGGCGAGCGATCCTCGTCAAGCTGCTTACATGCTATTCAATGGATCTGATTATGTTTACTTTGATAGTGGTTCTGACGGACAATTGGTATGGGCCCAAAACAACTCTACCATTCCATTGATTTCTTTGGAAGAATTACAATTCATGGAAGCTGAATTGGAACTTATGGCAGGTGACGATGCCGCTGCTAAAGCTGCTTTGTTGAAGGCTGTTACAACCAATATGGCACAAGTCGGCGTAGATGGTACTGATTATATTGCTGCTTTGGATGCCGCTTATGATGCCGCTTCCGACAAGCATGAAGTTATCATGAACGAAGCATATACGGCATACTACGGTCAGGCATTCCACCAAACATGGGCAAACTACCGCAGAACGGGCTACCCGAATCTGACCCCTTCACCAAATGGTAATATAGGTCTCAATCCGGGAGGAGGTATTCCTAAGCGTTACATCTACCCGATTTCTGAATCAGAAACGAATGCATCCAACCTTCAGGCAGCCGTTGACCGCCAAGGCGGTGCTTTGATGAACGTTGCACTTTGGTCATTTCAATAATTAACCAAGTTAGCGAATTACGGGTTACGAGTTTTTTATGAACTCGCAACCTGTAAACTAAAATTGACTTTTTAAAAGTAAACATAAAATGAAAAAAATATCATTATTGCTCGTTGCACTCCTCTTCGTGGGTGTGTTTACAGGTTGCGAAGAGGAAGATACCTTTCCTTTTGATACCCAAGGAGCAGTCATATCTCTATCAAATATAGCTGGCTTTTTTGATAAGACGGATCCTTCGAGTGTCTATAGCTTTGATGTCTCTACACTTGGAGAAGGCGTATCGTCCTTTGATGTATTGAAAAGCTATAATGGCGGCTCACCCGTTACTCATACAACTATTTCACAGGTGCCAGCCACTGTAAGTGTCACATTGGCGGAAGCTTTAAATGGTTTAGGCATAACGGAAAACGATTTGGAAATTGGCGACCAGATTACCTTCTCATTCGGTAATGTCCAAACCGGTAGCGGTGCTTATGATTCCGCTACATCAACCAATGCAGGTGTGGCTTGTTCGTCTGTACTTGCCGGCACTTACGATTTCAGTACCTCCGATTACTTCTGTGCCGGAGATCCTGTAACAGGGCAAGCTACTTGGACAGAAGTCGGTCCGGGTTTATATGAAATTGATGACTGGGCTTATGGTTCTTATCAAGCCTGCTACGGCGGTCCTGCCGGAAGTTGGGGCATGTTACAGCTAAAAGATGTTTGTAATCAAATAACGATTGAAGGAACTGATAACTATGGTGATTCTTGGAGTTTCTCGGGCGTTACCGTAGATGGCTCCAATTTGACACTGGAATGGACAAATACTTATGGTGAATTAGGTACTACTGTACTTACTCGTACAGATGGTACAGTGTGGCCTGAACTTGTCAAATAAAATTCTATTTTATAGAAATAAAAAAGGTCATCGGAATCCGATGACCTTTTTTTATATCTGACAAAAATGCTATTTTTAGCATCAAAATATTTTTTTTTTGATAAAAACAGTTGAAGACTAAGTTTTACCAACGATTCGTTAAGTTTTGATAATCAGTTACTTGCATTCTAATTTAAACTGTATGAAATTCATTATACTGCTTTATGGTTAGATTGTTACATTGTTTTATATAGCCAAAATTAAATCATAAATACCTGTTTATCAACAATATAGCAATATAACAATGAAACATTTTGTAAAATAAAAAGTATAATTTTAAACCTAATACAGTATATCAAATAATTAATTGACTTGTAATTATTTTATTTATAATTTATTATAAAAAAATATTAAATACATTATTTTAAAATACCGCACTAAAATATAGCCGTTTTTAAATTAATTAAAATTATTTTATAAATTATATATTATTGAAAATAAATTATTTATAAATGCTTTTTATTATAAAATAATTTAATTGTCAATACTTAAAGAATTGTTGAGGTTTAACATTAGTCTCCAACTTCAAAAAATCGATTATGAAAAACATTATAACATTTTTGTTCTGTCTAGGATTAATTAGCTCACCTATTGCCTGTGTCAATCTTGAAGATATTAATATTGACCCTACCCGTCCGTCGGACGTAGATTTACGTTTAATGCTCCCCGAAGCACTTACACAAACAGCTTTCAATCAAGGCACTCATCCTGTTCGTATTGCGGGTGTTACAGTACAGCAGCTTGCCGGTTTTAAGAGTAAGACACTCTATTCAGCGTACTCGTCACCCGAAGTAAGCTTCAACGATTACTGGACAGAAGGTCTGTATGCAGGTAGTCTTCGCAGTGCAAAACTCATCGCCGACAAAGCTGAAGCTGAAAACCTGCCGCACTATACAGGTATTGCAAAAATATTATTAGCCCTTGGTTATGCCGATGCTACATCTTATTTTGGAGATATTCCCTTTTCCGATGCACTAAAGGGAAACGAAAGCCTGAAACCCATATTTGATACACAGGAAGAAGTATATGAGGGAGTCCAAAAGCTTCTGGACGAAGCGATTAATCACCTCTTGCAATCCGGCAGTCCGGCAGGTCCCGAAGTAGATGATTTGATATTCGGCGGTGATGCCTCCGCGTGGGTAGCCACCGCCTATGCACTCAAAGCACGTTACCTCATGCACACCATCAAACGCAAGCCCAATGCTGCTTCCTCCATTCTGGATATTATCAGAAATAAAGCCTTCCAATCTACCAACGCACAACCCGACTTTACCTGGGGAACTACACAAACAGATAATAATCCATTAGCTAAATTTGGTGTTGACCGACCCAATACAATATTTATTGACCCGCGCTTTGCACAACAAATGGAGACAAATACCGATCCGCGCCAAGATGCTTATATGGCATTTAACACTGAATATAATGAATATCAATATTTTGATAATGGCAACGACGGTACACTATATTGGGCGCAAAATAACACTGTCGTTCCATTGATTTCTTTGGAAGAATTACAATTTATTGAGGCTGAATTGGAATTGATGAAAGGTGATGAGACCGCTGCCAAGGCTGCTTTATTGAAGGCGGTTGCAACTAATATGGCACACATTGGCGTAGATGGTACAGCCTATATGGCATCTTTGAGTACCATTTACGACGCTGCCGCCAATAAAGAGGAAATCATCATAAATGAAGCCTATACAGCATACTACGGTCAGGCTTTTCACCAAATTTGGGCGAACTATCGAAGAACAGGTTATCCGAAATTATTAGCTCCACCGGAAAGTGATATTCCCTTTAACCCCGGCGGTGGCATTCCTCAACGCTACCTGTATCCGCTTTCCGAAGTCGAACTTAATGGTAATAACGTTCAGGCTGCCAGAGACCGTCAGGATGGAGCTTTAATGAATATACCACTCTGGGCATTTCAATAAAACAAATCAATATCGGCTTATCGCCAAATTTTGATGACCTTTTATTATTTTTGCAAAAAGTAACGCTATCAAACAGCCGTAAATCAGATTATGAAAAAAAACGCAAAAATATACATTGCCGGACATCGTGGCATGGTCGGGTCTGCCATTCGGCGAAAACTGGAAGCGGAAGGCTACACCAATTTCGTAGTCCGCACTTCACACGAATTGGATTTAAGAAACCAACAAGCCACCAACGATTTTTTTGAACAAGAAAAACCGGAATATGTCTTTTTGGCTGCCGCCAAAGTTGGTGGTATCCATGCCAATAATACCCAACGCGGTGCATTCATTTACGAAAATTTGATGATACAAAATAACATTATCCATGCTGCGTATTTGAATGAAGTTAAAAAACTGATGTTCTTGGGTTCATCCTGTATTTATCCCAAATTTGCCGACCAACCGCTACGCGAAGATTCCCTCCTCACCGGCACACTCGAACCCACCAACGAGCCTTATGCCATCGCCAAAATAGCCGGTATCAAAATGTGCGATGCCTATCGCCACCAATACGGCTGCAATTTTATTTCCGTCATGCCAACCAATCTCTACGGTCCGAATGACAATTACGACCTCAAAAACTCGCATGTACTGCCTGCCCTGCTCCGCAAATTTCATGAAGCAAAAGTCAATAATACACCACACGTTGTGATGTGGGGAACAGGTACGCCCAAGCGCGAATTTTTACACGTCGATGACCTCGCCGATGCCTGTTATCACTTGATGCTACACTATAACGAAGCCGAAACCATCAATGTAGGAACAGGTGAAGATATTGCCATTAAAGACTTGGCTTTATTGATAAAAAAAATAGTGGGCTACGAAGGTAAAATAAAACACGACCTCACCAAACCCGATGGTACACCGCGCAAGTTGCTGGATGTCAGTAAATTAGAATCTCATGGCTGGCAAGCGAAAATTGACCTTGAATCAGGTATCCGGCGTGTGTATGAGGAGTTTCAGGTAAATGTCGCAAATCTGGTATGATGAAATTGCATCATCTGCATTAAAAAAAGCCTTAATAATCGCGTCTTTGTGAAAACTGATTATTAAGGCTTTATTAGTCGGGATGACAGGATTTGAACCTGCGACCCCACGCCCCCCAGGCGTGTGCGCTACCGGGCTGCGCCACATCCCGAATTGATATGATGATTTGTGCAATACAAATCAGAGGATTTTTAATAGGTCGACAAAGTTAAGTGAATTTTTAGCAAAAGTCAAATATTTACGCTTTACCCTTCAAACAAAAAAATGGTCTGCCGCGCAGAACGCATCAGACCATTGATTCACACAAAACAAACCTTAAAATTGTATAGGCACAAAGTCCTAAAAACAATTTCCTTTAGACGACAAATTTCAAGCCAAAGAGTGTTAAATTTCGTCATTCGTAGATTCGTCACGTATTTATTGGTAAATTTGTTTCCTTCACAAAAGCACTGGGTTTAAACCCAGTGCTTTTGTGAAGATTAATTTGTATTTTACATTACAATCATCTAATCATCAAAATCATTCAACATACCACACCACTAGGAACTGTTTATATTAAAGGCAGCGAAGAAGGCATTAGATCCGTTCAGTTCGCAGAATCGGATGAAGTAACAGGTGCAAGCCTACCTATACTCACACAGTGTAAGCGCGAATTAGACGAATATTTTGAAGGAAAAAGAAAACGATTTACCGTAAAATTAGATTGGAACGGAGCAACTGTTTTTAATCAAAAAGTATGGACTGCCCTCTTGGATATTCCTTATGGAGAAGTGAGGACTTACGCACAAATCGCCGCACAGATAGACTCGCCAAAGGCTGCACGCGCAGTGGGGCGTGCCAATGGCTTGAATCCTATTGCGATTATTGTACCTTGCCACCGGTTGATTGGTGCAGACGGCAAATTGCGCGGCTATGCTTATGGATTGGAACGCAAGCAAGCCTTGCTGGATTTGGAATCAGTTTAGTTGAACGGGTAATTAGTTGATAAACTATTCAACCAATGACCTGATAACTAAAATTGAATAGATGAAAAATAAATTTTTTTGAAAAGGCAACCTTCATATTATTATAGCGTACAATTAAACAGAAACCAAACATCCATACTCATTTAGGATAACATTTGAATTTTTTGACACTCACCCTAAACGAGTATATTCTAAGTTTTACAAAATTTCAATACGGGAACAAACATGAAACATAATGGTAACGTGTAATTAGCCGGTCTTTACCTGCCGGCAAATGTAATCACATTCAAAATCAATAATTATGAGATTTAATGTAGTACAAGCAGTCTTATGGCTGTTTTTGCCGGGCAGTTTATTGTCGCAAAAGCTCAATACACCTACCGATTTCAAATCGCTCACCAAGACATCCGTCATCAATTACAAATACAAAACAATCGAATGGGCTATGCCCACAAGTGAAACGGTGTCAGTAAATCCCAACGTTCCAAGCACTAAATTTTCAGAAACTTCTTTTGTAAAAAAACGCAAAGCGAAAGCAGCACGATTCATCGCAGAAAAGCAGTACGACAGTGCCAGACAGCAACTGGGCAAAGCCCTCAAAGCCATGCCACAGCACAGCGAATTGATGGTGATGATTGCCAAAATTTTTGAAGAAGAAGGCAATACGGATGCAGCTTTGACTTGGTATAAAAAAGCCACAGAAGCTAATTATATGGGCTACGAAGCCTATCTGAAAACCGCTCAAATACTTGCTCAAGCTGGAGAATACGAACTGGCATTCAAGGCAGTGTTATACGCCAAAGTGCTGAATCGGAATGCGCCTGATGTGCAGGAAAGTGTCAAAACGATAGCGCATTTGAATGGCTTTGTTTACAAAGATTGGGCATTTGTTCCTAAGTTTAAATTGAGTGGAGAAGCTGACAACATAAAGATTTGTCATGGTGGCGGACCTTGGGAGGCTTACGCATTGAGTGAAGCATTTTGGGAATACGAACCGGAGTACGCAGCGACAAAAACAGTGAATAGTGAGTATGAATTGGAGATGATTCGGTACAAAGAAAATTTATTAAATGGCATTATCGCCTACGAACTTATGCGACTTGCCGATAAGCAGGTACAGTATCCCGAAATTGAGGCATTTGGCATCGCCGTAGATGAAGAGTTGATTGACCAATATATTCAATATGAGATTTTCGGAGTCAAAGACCCAAACTTCATACACTCTCTCCAAAGTATTGATATACAACAGATTGTACAATATTTACTCCTGACACATTTTGAAAAATTACCGGAAAAGTATGCGCTTAAATAGTGTTGTCATGCGGTCGTGTCGTGGTGTTGTAGTTCTTGGTTCTATAACCACAACACTACCACACCACGACACGACAACACTACCGCACCAAGCCATACTGCTCAATGATGCGAATAAGTTTTTCGGCATAGAGTGGGTCTTTTGAGTATCCGGCAAGTTCCAAGCCTTTTGCCCAGCGTTGGTAATCGGTTTTGTCCAGATTGGTGAGGGCTTTGAATGTGCCTTCGGAGAGGTGCTTGCTGTGGTTGCGGAAAGAGAACCATGCCGACTCGTAGCTACGCATACAAGTACCATCGTAAGTCGCGGTTTTTTCTGTCCACCCATTGTCGCATTCTAAATTAAAATAATTATTTGTCTGATTGGCGATAATACTCGTACCTGCCTGACTCGCCAACAAAGACTGTGCAAGTGTAATCGAAGCCGGAATATTAAATTTCTCCATTTCAGTTACCGCCACCTTTTCAAATCGCTTCACATAAGCCGCAATAGTCACTTCCGGTGCAATGACAAGTTCGGCATCGGGCGCAAGTGTGGGCGCACTATCGCCACTAAATACAGAGAGCAAGCCCGTCTTGGAAATAATACTTTCTTGTGCAACAGGTGGCACTTCTTCCGTAAATTTTTCCCGTTTTTTAATCGACTCTTTGGGCGTATGTAGCAATGGCTGAACGGCTTTCGGTGCTTCCTGCAACATCGGCTGCTCCTCTTGTGCGGGCTTACCCATACGGAAATTGACATTCAGATTTTTACCCGCAAATGCAGTCAGCACGATAACAACTATCGCAAGTTTGAACCAGTGGTTTTGCAGAAAAGTAAGGGTGGTGGCTTGGTATGCTCTCATTTTCATGACATATATATTGATGTTTGATGAACAATTTTTTTGTTGAGATTGTGAGTGTTTAGACTTCTCACAACTTATTTATATTATAATCAGGGAATGTACCCCACATTAATTTTTTTGGAATTTGGAATTTGTGTTTTGGAATTTTTAAAAAACATGTTGATGTTTATTAAATGCAAATTTAAAACAAAATGTTTTAAATTTCAATTATTTTGATGAAAATTATTTTTTAAATTTAAAATTGAAGTTGAGTTTGAGGTTGAAGTTGATTTGTATATATTTGAGGAATGAATAAAGTCTTATTTGCTCACCTCGCGCTCGCTGCCGTACAAATCATTTATGCAGCAAGTTATACGATTGCCAAAATCGCGATGCCACAATATATACAGCCTTTTGGCTTTATTTTGATTCGCGTATTTACGGGTTGCGTATTGTTTTGGTTGGCACATCTGATTTTTATTCGTGAAAAAATCAAGCGGCAGGATATTGGCTATCTGATGATTTGCGGAATATTTGGCGCAGGAGTCAACCAACTGACCTTCTTTAAAGGCTTGAGCCTGACCACACCGATTGATGCTTCGCTTATCGTGACCACCTGCCCAATTATGGTGCTGCCGATAGCCGCCGTATTGATTGGCGAGCGCATTACGTGGCGCAGGTTGGTGGGTATTTTACTGGGTGCGGCGGGTGCTGTTTTTTTGATTTTATATGGTAAAAATGTCGTGGACAATCCGGGAGAAAATCGCGCACTCGGCAATATTTATTTATTCCTTAATGCCTCGTTTTACGCCACCTATTTGGTCTTGGTCAAATCGCTGCTCAAAAAATATCATCCACTCACTATCGTAAAATGGGTCTTTACCTTCGGATTGATTTTAGTCTTTCCTTTTGGCATTCAGGAACTTATGGTGGTCGAGTGGGCTACGTTTACGCAAGGCGTATGGTGGTCGGTTTTTTATATCTTATTTTTCGTTACTTTTATCGCTTTTTTATTCAATATTCTGGCATTGCGTGTGGTGAGTCCTGCAGCGGCAAGTGCTTATATTTATTCGCAACCTTTTCTTGCCACTATCATCGCTATGCTTGCAGGTAAAGACATGATTTCGGTGCCGCAAGTATTGGCTTGTTTATTGATTTTTGCGGGCTTGTATTTGGTGAGTAGTCGGCAGGAAAATGTAGCGTAATGCCTCCGGCTTGCATCGCGCACTATCTGACTAAACTAATTCAGCGCAAGCTGGAGACATTAAAAATACCCATGTTTTTCATTATTTTAAATAATAATATTTACAAATAACTTATTTTCAATATAAAAATATCATAAAATCAATGTGTTCGCCAAATTGGGTATTCAGTATTTTTTGATTATTAATAAATTTAAATTGCGATTTATATTTAATTAAAAATAAATTATTTACAAAAATAAAAATAAATAAACTATTCATATTAGATTTGTAATTTTTAATTTGGTGAACACATTGAAAATAATTTCAATTAATAATACAACTTGACAATTTCATATTTTAAAAATAAAAATGTGTTTATATTTAATATGGGATGTTTTTTCCGAATTTGGGCTAAAACTCGTCTGACATTTAAACTTTGCTGGGAAAATATGACATCATCGGTGAATTTTGAAAATGTCTGACGAGTTTTAGCCCAAATTCAAGAGCAAAATGCCCACTATATTAAAAAAAAATCGAACATGATATTGTCAAGATAAGACGACTATATTTCAATTCAATCATTCAAATAAAAATCCCAAAACGAACTTTTTTTTCATCAATTACGTTCTCAACTCCGAGTTTAGGTATAACTTTGCAACAAGTGGTTAATCAGTAAATTAGTAAACTTATTAATCAGGTTACGTAAAATCAATACCACTATATTCATTTGGAATTTAGAATTTGTTTTTTGGGTAGTGCTACATTCACGTTTCGCTAAAAAAACATTTTAAATAATTAAAATTTATAAAAATTTGTTTATCATTATTTTATTTAATAATAAAAAAATAATTTAATTTGGAGCGAACTGTACTGACGACTTTAGCCGTCAAGTGGCTTGCTTCCTCTGCGATGGCTAAAGTCAACCTGTGCGATTAAAATAAGTTGAGACTTGCAAATCGACTTTTTGCGATAAAGGTACCTTAGTACCGACCCTGTTTGTAGCAAAATCTAAAGAACAAACGATTAAGGTACATAGTACCGACACCCTTATGC
>CALIZI010000132.1 GCA_938028705.1 uncultured Saprospiraceae bacterium
CGAATGGATGCAGAGAACACAAAGTATTTCTAAGTAATTAATAATGAATTTCTTACACAAACTTAGTTTTCTTATTTCGTTAATTCGACATTCGTGTTCTTAGTGCGCTTAGTGGTTAAGATATTTTTGTCCAACTACTTATAACAATAAAACCATATAACAATAAAACCATAAAGCAATACAAACACCGTCCATTGGTCTAGTCTGGTCTAGGATAGCGCACTGTCTATGCGAAGGACACCGGTTCGAATCCGGTATGGACGGCTTAAAGAAAATTCCAAAAAACAAATTCCAAATTCCAAAAACATAATGCGAATACATATTGGAATTTGGTGCTTGGGATTTGGAATTTTCAAAAATGGGGATGTAGTTTAATTGGTAGGGTGTTTAAAATATATACTGTATTAGGTTTAAAATTATACTTTTTATTTCAAAAAATATTTCATTGTTATATTGCTATATTTTTGATAAACAGGTATTTATGATTTAATTTTGGCTATATACAACAATAAAACAATGTAACAATCTAACCATAAAGCAGTATATGATGTCGGTAGTTTGGGCAATAATCTTGTTGGCACTATATCCCTACCACGTTGGGAGATTTAAGTGAATTGGTTATACTGTCTTTAGGTTACAATGAGTTAAGCGGTACCATTCCTGTCGAATTGGGCAAATTGACCAATATATGTTTATTTTATTTAAATGACAACCAACTAATAGGTAGTATTCCGGACGAATTGGGCAATTTGAGTTCAGTCAAATATTTCGCGCTATCAGGCAGTCAATTGGAGGGTGAAATTCCTTTGTCTCTCGGAAATATGTCTTTATTAAAATACTTGTATTTGAATGATAATCAATTTACCGGACGTGTTCCTCATTGGATAGGTGACTTAAACCTGACCCGTTTGTACCTTGAAAATAATCCGTTGAATTGTTATGTTTTGAACGTGTTAAAATGTTGTAACAAGTCTTCGGACAATATGGGGCCCGGTGACTGCAATAATGACGGAGTCGTCAGTCCTAAATATCTTACATAGGCTAATTGTAACGGATTGCAGGGGTTGAAAATATATGTAATTATTTGAATTTAAATATTTTATAAAGGTGAAAATAACTAAATTGATATTTATGTCCGTTTTTTTAATTTAACATTGTCAAGATACATCTTACCGAAAAAGAAAAACCGCCTTACACAAAGTGCAAGACGGTTTGATATTTTTAAAAATAGTAAGAAAGAGAGAGGTCAGACACTTTCAAAGTGTCAGACATCTATAGAGTGTCTCTATCTCCTAATATAAATTTTAAACTCTACCCGACGATTTTTCTCTCTGCCTCTAGAGCGGGTATTATCAGCAATGGGTTGATTTTCACCAAGTCCGATATAGGTCATGCGATACTGATCCACACCTTTTTTGATTAGGTAATCGTAACAAGCCTTCGCGCGGTCTTCAGAAAGTTGTTGGTTTCTGGCATCGTCGCCTTGGCTGTCGGTATGTCCTTCTATATTCATGCCGTATTCAGGGTAGCGAAGCATGATGTCAGCAATTTTTTCGAGTACACCATAAGAGGAGACTTTGAGTGAGCTACTGCCTGTTTCAAATTTGACATCGCGCATGGCAAAGTCAAGCACTTCGCGGACTTCGCTGCTGATAACGCCGGTACTTGAAGGCGTAGTGACTATGGTAGTTCCTATGGGGCGTGTGGGTACGCCTGTGGAAATGACAGGCTGCGTAGAGATGATAACGGTGCCGTCTGTCATGTTTTCGGGGCAACCGTTTTTCTCCGGCACTCCTGCGGTAGTCGGGCATTTGTCCTCTGCATCGGTGATGCCGTCTTTGTCAGTGTCAGGACAGCCTTTGAGGTCTTTTGAACCAATGACGAGCGGGCAATTGTCCTCTATGTCAGGTGTGCCGTCACCGTCATTATCCGGGCAACCGTCGAAGCGAGTCAAGCCGCGCTCTTTCGGGCATTTATCGTCTTTGTCGATGATACCGTCGCGGTCAGTGTCTTTTTTGACTGCGGGGCAACCGTTGTTGGCAGCTACACCTTGCTGCTCAGGGCAGTCATCGTCTTTGTCTGCTACACCGTCTTGGTCGGTATCAGGACAGCCTTTGAGCTTTACAGGTCCTCTGTCATTCGGACACTCATCGTTGGCATCTTGTACATCGTCACCGTCACTGTCGGGACAACCGTTGAATTGGGCAGTACCTGCTTGTTCGGGGCAGTCGTCGGCAAGGTCGTTGATACCGTCTTTGTCCGTGTCTATTTCGATTTCGCTTACAGGCTTTTCAATGCCGTCACCACCACCGAAGAAGAAAGATAATCCGGCAGTGTATCGTAGATTTTCGTAATCTTTAATAGCTGCAAACCTGTATTCAGCTTGGGTTTGAAGGCGGATGTTTTTGGCAAGTTTGAAATTGATGCCCAAACCTACGGGGATTTGTACGTCAATATTGTCGTCGGGCAAATCACTGAGGTAATTTGCGCCAACACCTGCAAAAAGGTAAGGCGCGAAAAAGGCTTCTTCCTTGAGCAAATAACCGTTGTTGAGTTTATATACAAGGTTGAGGTCTGCGCTTCCGAACATGCTGCTCAAACTGGTTGTATCAGATTGTGGGTAGTCCACATCGCCTATGCGAAGCGGGAAACCAAGATTGAAGGAAGTGTTGAGGAAACGCTCATATTTAATTTCTCCACCAAAGGTAAAACGCTCGGCATCAAATTCTTCAGTGATTGGAAGCGCATAATCATTTGCCAAAAACTTGAAGGTAATGGCATTCCTGTTGGTGGATATCTGGGCATTAGCTGTGTAGCTAATCATGGTTGCTGTAAGCAGTAAGGCAAGTATAGTAACCGTTTTTCTCATTTAACTGCGATTTTTTGAAATGTAAAATGTAAAATAATAAATATAAAAGTAGCTGAACTCAGATTTTTAATATGGTTCACAATAAGTCGATATTAGCGATTTTTTTTATTTTTAATAATCTGGAAATTAATAAAGTACAAAAATATTCGCCTTATTTCGCATGATACAACTTTTACATTTTACATTTTATATTTATTTAAATTTGATAAGAAATTTTTTTTTGATAAAAATATTAACTGATTATTGCAAAGTAACAAAGTAACTTTGATTTATTTTGCGACAAAAATATGGAAAAGTTTTTTGAATAAAGGCTTAAATTGAATCCAAATTCCAAATTCCAAGCACCAAATTCCAATATGTATTTGTGTTATATTTTAGGAATTTGTTGTTTGGAATTTGGAATTTGTTGTTTGGTGCTTGTTTTTTGAAATTTGGAATTTAATCCAACAGTCCACGTCCTGTTTTCTTAATTTTTCCTTCCAGTTTAAGTTTTTTCATTAATTTGTCGAGTATGCCATTGATAAATTCTTTACTTTTCGGAGTGCTGTATATTTTTGAAATATCGACATATTCGTTGATGGTCACTTTGGTTGGTATCGTCTCAAACTCCATGAGTTCGCAGAGTGCCATTTTTAATAAAATCATATCAATGGTGGCTACGCGGTCCGATTCCCAATTTTGAAGCATGGGGTCAATGATAGCAAGTAGTTCTTGGTCTTTAGCCATCACTTTGTGGAGTAATTCTTCGCCATACTCTTTGACGGTCTCGGATTCGGGAAGATGTTGCGTATAAAATTCTTCTTCTCCGTTGACCCGCTTGATGGTTTTTTTCATCGCGCCCACTACGAGTGATTTGTCGTCTTGCCAAGATGAAAAATAGTCTTCAAGCCGCTCTTCAAAATCCTCATTTTTGACCATAAATTTGTACATGTCGAGCAGTAAATCCCGATGACCTTGCAAATCGACGGTACGTGTTTGGTACGATTTGAAGCCGTCTGTTTTCGTAAACTCTTTGTAGAGTTTGCGTGTCAGGTCACTATCCAACATCTTGTCCAACTTATCCTTTCTGATTATTCTATTATAAGAATCACTATCTGCAATCGTTTGAATAACAGGATTTTGGTAGAGTTTGGTAGAGAAGTTTTTATCTTCCTCGGTAGGCAGGTGTTTGGATGCGCGTATTTTCGCATCTTCCAATACGTATTCGGCTACCTTATAAAATTGTAATACATTGAGTAGATAAATTTTATAGGAAGTAGCCACCGATTCATCGTATTGTTTCATGGAGAGACGTGCTGTGATGGTCTCATCCCGATTCATCGTGTATAACACTTGCATCACTTTGATGCGGACGTTTCTTCTGCTTATCATTTCTTTTTAAAAATCAGCAAAAAGATGGTTTAATGTACCTCTTAAATCATGATATTAAGTATATCAATTGACTTATGGGTTTTGGATTACAGGACAAAGAAAACATAATTTTTTCTTTCTTGCTAAACTTTGACGAGTTTTTTATCGTTTATTTCGTGATTCGTTGATTATAGTTAAGAGTTGGCGAGTTGCAAGTATTGAGTTGAGGAATCAACGAATCACGAATCACATACATAATGAAATATCTTTTTTACTTAAATAAATATTTTGTCAAATATAGATGGCACCTCCTCATAGGAACTGTTTTTGTCTTTTGTCAAAATTATTTTAGGATTTTGCAGCCGCGTATGGTGCGTCATGCGCTCGACCTTGTGGTAGAGAATATCGGTTTGTATCGCATGTATGAAGGCTTCGATTCACAGGCTGAATTATATGCTTCGCTGGCGGGTATTTTATTATTTTTTGGACTAGTGGTGTTGATATTGGCTTTAATTATGGGCGTGTTTATGTATTTTATGCGGCAGACGATTATCGTGATGTCGCGCTTGATTGAATACGACCTCCGCAACGAAATATTTACACATTACGAAAAACTGGATTTAGCTTTTTATAAAAAAAATAATACCGGCGACCTCATGGCACGCATCACCGAAGATGTGAGCAAGGTACGAATGTATCTTGGTCCGGCAATTATGTATGGTATCAATCTGGTGGGCTTGTTTGCAATGGTCATCTATGCCATGTTGAGCGTAAGCCCCGAATTGACTTTTTATGCCCTTCTGCCGCTTCCCTTTCTTTCTATATCCATTTATTACGTTAGTAATATTATTAATAAAAAAAGTACCGCGATACAACAGCAACTTTCGGTGCTGAACAGTGCTTCGCAGGAGGTCTATTCCGGTATCAGAGTCATCAAATCTTATGTGCAGGAAATGCCTATGGCGCGATTTTTTATGAGTGAAAGTGACCGCTACAAAGATAAAACGATGGAATTGGCGCGAGTGCAGGCTTTATTTCATCCGCTAATGTTGTTGTTGATTGGTATGAGTACGATTGTGACAGTTTATATCGGTGGTTTGCAGGTCATCAAGGGAAATATTACACCGGGAAATATTGCAGAATTTGTTATTTATGTTAGTATGTTGACTTGGCCCGTCACTGCCATAGGTTGGGTAGCTTCGATAGTGCAGCAGGCTGCTGCTTCTCAGAAACGTATAAATGAGTTTTTGGAGACCAAACCCGACATCGAAAATGCGGAAAATGCCCTTTCAGTAGAAAAAATTTCAGGAAAAATTGTTTTTGATAATGTAAGATTTATCTATCCTGATACAGGTATTGAAGCACTCAAAAATGTCTCCTTCGACTTGCAGCCCGGAGAGCGAATGGCAATCATCGGACGTACCGGAACGGGCAAAACCACTATTGCCGATTTGCTTTTACGCATGTACAACATTACGGAAGGTGAGATTCTTATTGATAATAAAAATATACAACAATATGACCTGTCATCGCTTCGCAAAAAGATAGGTTATGTGCCCCAAGACAGCTTTCTGTTTTCGGATACGGTAGCTGCCAATATTGCCTTTGGCGCAGATGATGCAGACTTGGATAAGGTCAAGGAGTTTTCTAAGTATTCGGCTGTATATCAGGAGATTATGGGCTTGAGTAAAGGCTTCGATACGGTGGTCGGAGAGCGAGGAGTGATGCTTTCGGGCGGGCAAAAACAGCGGATTTCGATAGCCCGCGCACTGATTAAAGAACCCGAAATTATTATCCTTGACGATTGCCTTTCGGCGGTAGATGCTGCTACAGAACAAACAATCTTGGGCTACCTAAACGGAGCATTGGCAGATAAAACTACGATTATTATTACACATAGAATTTACTCGTCATTGCAGTTCGATAAAATTATTGTATTGGAAGATGGACGCATTAGTGAAGCCGGAACACATGAAGAACTTTTAGCAAGTAAAGGTTTTTATTTTGAAATGTTGGAAAAACAAAAGTCAGAAACAGAAGAAATTAAAGCCTGATTCTTTTTTATTTTGTGACCAAATTATTACTTTTGTACAACTCACGCATCATAAAAAATGTAATTCACGCCCATTGCCAATAGAAAATTTAGCATTTTAACTAAATGAAAATTCTTTATTTCATTTGATGTATTGGGCTTTTATCGTGCTTCACGTAACCAAAAACCAAAGTATAGTGGACGACAGACGTAAATTTGAAAGTGTTTTTTCCAAGAAAGTTCGTGCAGGAAAGCGAAGAACTTACTTCTTTGATGTACGCCAAACTCGTGGTGAAGATTATTATCTGACTATCACAGAAAGCACTCGCCGCTTCAATAGTGACGGGTATGAAAGACACAAAATTTTCTTGTACAAAGAAGATTTCAACCGTTTTTTGACTGGTATGATTGAAACTATCGATCATATCAAAACAGAACTCATGCCCGACTATGATTACGACGAATATACTCGCCGTCATGAAGAGTATGAAGCCAGACGTGCTGCGGGTGAGTTTGACAATCCAAGACCACCGGTGGATAAGGAAGCGACCGAAGCAAAGGCAGAAGTCGAAGAAACTATTGCTGAAGTCAACGCACCGCAAGAAATGGACGTGCCGGAAGAGACAGACTTTCCCATTGATGATATCGCAAGTAGCGATGATTCAGAACCGTTGGACGAGGATGATATGAAGTGGTAATTGCCGCTTTTTTTCAAAAATATACTTACAAACGGGATTCGTACTTATGTGCAAATCCCGTTTTTTTATTTATATATGACTTTAATGCTTGTAATTTTTTGAAAAATGCCATTGAGAAATTTGAAAATTAGGCATTCCTTTTTCAATCAAAAAATCTAATCTTGAACTTTATTTATTACCTTTGCACGTATTTTTTTATTAAAACAAAATAACATGTCCATCGTATAATGGACTATCAATTATTGACTAAAAATGGCAAGTACAGCAGATATACGCAACGGATTGTGTTTTGAGTACAGCAATGACATTTACTCTGTCGTTGAGTTTCAACATGTTAAACCCGGTAAAGGACCGGCTTTTGTGCGTACCAAAATGAAAAGTCTTACCAACGGAAAAGTCATTGACAATACTTTTCCTTCGGGTCACAAAATCAATGTCGTGCGTGTAGAACGCCGCACCTATCAATACCTTTATAATGACGATACAGGCTTTCATTTTATGAACCAAGAAACCTTTGAGCAAATCAGCATAGAAGGTAAAATGATAGACAATTCAGACCTGCTCAAAGAAGGCAGCAATGTAGAAATTCTGTTTCATGCCGAAAAAGAAATTCCACTCACCATAGATATGCCTCAATATATTACCCTCCAAATCACCTACACCGAGCCGGGAGAACGCGGCAATACCTCATCCTCCAATGTCACCAAACCTGCCACCGTTGAGACAGGTGCAGAAGTCAGAGTACCTTTATTTATCAATGAAGGTGATATTATTAAAATCGACACACGCACCAAAGCCTACATGGAAAGGGTTAAAAAGTAAACTCAAGTTGAGAGTGTAGAGTAGAGAGTAGAGATAACTCGGGTTTTCAAACTTCATTCTACTCTCCACTCTGCCACTCTTTACTCTCCACTACGATACACTATGGACTTTAAATCAATCAAAGAGCTGGTCAAGCTCATACACGAGACCAACCTCACCGAATTTAAGATGGAGGACGGAAATTTCAAACTTTCCATTCGCACCGAAAAATTCGCTGAAACCAAAATCGCCGCAGCAGCCCAACAGCAGGCACAGGCACAACAAGCTGCTCCCCAAGTGCTGCCGGTACAAACCGTTGCAGCTGCTCCTCAACAAATAGTGGCTGCTCCACCTGCCCAGCCTGCACCTCCGCCGCCACCCGCTGCCGAAGTTCCTGCCGCAGCTACCGACGACAGCAATTACATATACATCAAATCTCCCATAGTGGGTACGTTCTACCGCTCATCTTCTCCTGACAAACCACCCTTCGTCAAAGTAGATGACAGTGTTGATGAAAAGACGGTGGTTTGTATTGTAGAAGCCATGAAACTGTTTAACGAAATTGAAGCGGAAGTCAAAGGAAAAATTGTCAAGGTACTCGTCGAAGATGCCTCACCCGTAGAATACGACCAAGCCCTTTTCCTCGTCGATCCAAATGGATAAAATCACGCTTCGCGTGAAATGTAAAATTATAAATGTAAAATATTAAATGTAAAATTTCTATAAAAGGCATTCACGTCCTATCGCCCTTTTACATTTTAAATTTGATATTTTACATTTTACATTTAAAAATAATGTCTTTATTTAAAAAAATATTAATTGCGAATCGCGGGGAGATTGCATTGCGAATAATTCGTACCTGTAAAGAAATGGGTATCAAGACAGTAGCAGTGTATTCTACGGCAGATAGTGAGAGTTTGCATGTGCGTTTTGCAGATGAAGCGGTGTGTATCGGGCCTGCATCTTCGGCGCAATCTTACCTCAATATGCAGCACATCATGGCGGCTGTAGAAATCACCGATGCGGATGCTTTGCATCCCGGATATGGTTTCCTTGCAGAGAATGCCGAATTTGCCGAGCTATGCACCGAATACGGTATCAAATTCATCGGACCTTCTGCCGAAATGATACGCAGCATGGGCGATAAAATCACTGCCAAAGAGACCATGATTAAGGCGGGTGTGCCGGTAGTGCCGGGGTCGGAGGGTTTGCTCAAAGATGTGAAGCACGGACTCAAAATGGCTAAAGAAATTGGCTATCCTGTGATGCTTAAAGCCACCGCAGGTGGTGGCGGAAAAGGGATGCGAATTGTGTGGAAAGCCGATGAATTTGAAAAGAATTGGGACTCTGCACGACAGGAAGCAGGAGCATCGTTTGGCAATGACGGGATTTATGTCGAAAAATTTATTGAAGAACCGCGCCATATCGAAATTCAAATTGCAGGTGACCAGTACGGGCATGTTTGTCACCTCTCGGAGCGCGATTGTTCCATACAGCGTCGGCACCAAAAACTGGTTGAGGAATCACCCTCGCCTTTTCTCGACGAGGAACTACGCAACAAAATGGGCGAGGCAGCCATCAAAGCCGGTGAAGCCATTAACTACGAAGGCGTAGGCACAGTCGAGTTTTTGGTAGATAAACACCGCGATTTCTATTTTATGGAAATGAATACTCGAATACAAGTGGAACACACTGTTACAGAGGAAGTTATAGATTATGATTTGATAAAAGAGCAAATCAAAATAGCGGCAGGTATCGAGATGTCGGGCTTGAATTATTATCCAAGTATGCACGCTATTGAGTGCCGCATCAATGCCGAAGACCCTTATCGTGATTTCCGTCCGAGTCCGGGTACTATCAGCTCTTTTCACAGTTCAAAAGGACATGGTGTGCGCGTGGATACCCACGTATATGCAGGTTATACCATACCGCCGCACTACGATTCGATGATAGCAAAAGTCATCTGTCGCGCACAAACCCGCGACGAATGTATCCAAAAAATGAAACGCGCTTTAGACGAATTTATCATTGAAGGCGTGAAAACAACCGTACCCTTTCATCAAAAATTGATGCGGGATGAACGATTTATCAGCGGTGATTTTAATACCGGATTTTTGAACGATTTTGATATGGGTGAAGAAGAGGATGAATTGGATTAATGTAAAATGTAATCCCGATAGCTATCGGGAAAATTCAAAATGTAAAAGTATCGGTAGTACGCGAGTGTAGTATTTAATTTATTTTAAAATAAATTAAATTTATAAAAAAATCATTTTGAATATAAAAAATATTATAAAATAATTTCAATTTATTGTTTATTAATTTGTACCACACTTCTTTCCACTAAAAACATACCTAATAACAGCCACCACAATAGATGATGAAATCCTGCGATGCGCTTTTCTGTTGTTGGTTCTTTGGCTGAAGGCGAATTAGAAATTTGTGTTATCTGATATTGTGAAGGCACAATTTTTCTTTGGTCAAATTGAGCTAATTTATCATCAAAATCATAAGGTGTCAACAAGATTTCCAACAAACTTTGAGGGAGTTTTATTGTACTTTCAGCATCCTGTAAACGACCTGTAATACAGTATATTTTTTTTCCTTTCACAAAGGTTTTTTCTATAAAATTTTCCCTGTACGGCATATCTTTTTTGTATGTAAATAATCGGATATCAGGTGTAATCATTATACTATCTGCTAATGAGGTTTCTGACAGCCAAAATACAGCATCAATCTCCTCATTCAAACCCAAGTCCGAAGTACCGCGCTTTATTCGTTTTCTTTTTATATCTATTTGAATATCAGTATATTCTGCAATAGATTTAAGGGCAGCATAGAGGTAATTTCTATCCTTTTTAAATTGTGAATCATAATATATCGCTACATTTAATTTTGGAGTATCTTCTATCTGTACAGCCGTATTTTTTTGATCTTTGAAATGCGCTTTTCGTTCATTTTTATTAATAATAATATCCGGTAAATCTTTTGTTTGAATTAAGTCTTTTTCTACGAAAATAAATTGTTCAAAAACGGTTTGTTCTTCGTTGCTTTTTCCTATAATTAATGAGACTTTATTATCGGATTCCTGCCATGCACGTATAATGTGGTAGTTGTCATTCACTGTTGGTATTTCGTGCCAAGTAATGTGCGTAGGCAAAGCGGGTGCGATACCTTCAAAGTCATTGACGTGCGGCGTAAAATAGACGGCGATACTATCGGGTGCTTGCGGATGCTTGGCAATATCAGCGAGGAGTGACCATGTATTTATATTATTTACATAATTTTTTGTCTGTTCCGAAGTGCCGGATACATGGAAATTATCTTTTAAAAGATGAAAACCCCTCGCCAATACACGCCTTTGATAAGCTTGATAGCGCATAGTATCAATACTCGTCTGCCAATCGTTTCTCGCTAATAATGAAGGACTTATGAGCAACCAATTCGGATTTTTTTGTGGCATCAATTGAACGAAACTCACCCGTACAGGTTCTGCAAGCAACAATACACAAAGCGCAATCATCAAAGCACGTAGCAGAAATAATAAGGGCTGAGAAAAACTAAGCCGACTGATTTTCTTGCGCTGTGTAGCTTCTAAAAATTGTGTACTACCAAACAAAATGACCCGTCTGCGCCGCCTATTCCACAAATGAATGAGGAAGGGAATGAGCAGCCCCGCGAGCGCGACAAACATAGCCGGATATAGGAATTGGTAGTTCATTTACGCTAAAGTAACGAAAAGTGAAGGAAATATCATACAAAACATTATGCTAGTGCTATAAATATAATGCCCTTACTTGCCTTGCATTTTGGAAATACAAGGCATTTGCCCAACTTTCAGCATTATATTTGCAGGACAGTCTCGGTTACTCAATAGGCACATACTAATTCTAGCAAAATCAAAGCTAAGTTATGTGTCTGACCTCGATTGTCGTGTTTATCTATTTTCCTATTTGATTGGAGTTCTTCAAAAAATGTTTTAGTTTTAGTCTTCATAAAGCAAGTAGCACCCGTTTGTTTGTTTAATACTCTAATTTACGAGTTTTTAAGTAGTGCGACAAAAATATTGAACCACTAAGTACACAAAAAACACGAAGGTCGAATTAACACAGAGGTCACTAAATAATTTTCTAATATATTGGTTATGAGGTTTTTGTGTTCTTTTTCGTTAGTTCGATTTAGTGTTTTTTGTGTACTTAGTGGTTCAAAATGTTGTTAGTCTATTTCTGTCCAACTACTTACTTGCTTTTTTTTGTTTCAAACATTTTTATGAGAAAACCCTTTTTTTAGATAAACCCTGATTGACTAAATCAACTAATAAACATGTTTTCAAGAAATAGACAACCGGAACGAATCAAGACGAGTATTGAGATAGACGGTCAGGAAATACCTGTCAAGATATACTTTGAACGACGTAAGGATGTACGCTTTTCGTTTACCCGAACGGGTGGTTTTTTGCGTATGCCTGTGCAGATTTCGGAACGGGAATCGGCGGTACAACAAAAGAAATTTGAGGCCTGGATGAAAAATGTTGCTAAAGAAAAACCGCAATTGATAGAGCGTTTGCGCGGACGTGTGTATGAGGATGGCTCAACATTGACCGTAGGAAAAAAGACTTACACAATACGTATGTCGGAAAAAGAAAATGCGACTTACCACACTGCCAAAATCAAGGATGATACGATTCACCTTATCTTATGTAAGAATGGTGATAAAGGGCATTATTTGCAGAAAAGTATCCGGCAATTAATTAGCAGATGTGTAGGCAATGACCGCCTGCCCGACATCATTGAGCGGGTCAACTATTGGAACCATACACATTTTAAAAGTCCTGTAAAAGCAGTACGTTTTAAATTGAATCAATCCAATTGGGGAAGCTGCTCCACAAAGGGTAATATCAATTTTTCTACCCGCCTGTTGTTTGCACCCGACGATGTGATTGACTACGTGATTGTACACGAACTCGCGCATACTATCGAACAAAATCATTCACCTGCTTTCTGGAAAATTGTACACGACATCATGCCCGACTACAAAAATAAAGAAGCGTGGCTCAAAGAAAATGGCGAAGCGTGTAATTTTTGATACAGCTAACACATTGGACTTTGGACAAAATGGGAACTAGGAATTGGGAAATTAGGTTTACAACCATAACTCATTGATAATCAATTGAATGAGTTTTATTAATAAAATAAAACATGTAATTAATTATCTTTTGTAAAAATCTAATAAAGTTCCGATAGCTATCGGGATTACCTAATTTCCCAATTCCCCAATTTCCTCTGTCCAAAGTCTAATAACACATCAATCATGCAAAATATCAATACTATATTATTTGACCTTGGAGGAGTGCTTATTAGTTGGGATCCAATCATTCCTTATCTCAAAGCCTTTAATGGCGATGAAGAAAAAGCGCGTTGGTTTATCGACCATATATGCACTATGGATTGGAATGAAGAGCAGGACGGCGGCAGAACGATTGCGGAAGCCAATCGCACCAAAATTGCGGAGCATCCCGAACACGAGGAACTCATCAGGCTATATTATGGTGAGTGGGAAACCATGCTGACAGGTACAATTGAGGGAACGGTGGAGATTTTCAGACAATTAAAAGCCAAGCCGGAACTGCGTATCTATGCCATTACCAATTGGAGTGCAGAGACTTTTCCGGTAGCCCGTTCGCGCTACGATTTCTTGCAATGGTTTGAGGGCATCAGTGTATCAGGCGAGTTGAAGATGCGTAAACCTTTTCCCGAAATCTACGAATACACCCTTCAAAAATACAATATCCGACCCGAAGAAGCAGTATTTATAGATGATAATCTTAGAAATGTAGAAGCTGCCAGTGCCTTGAATATCCATGCCATTCATTTCCAAAATCCCAAACAATTGAGCGCAGCACTCGTACAACTTGGTGTTACAACTTCAACCTCAACTTCAACCTCAACTTCAACCTCAAATTCAACCTCAACCTCAAATTCAAAAACAGACAACAATAAAACAGTACAACAATAAAACAATAAAACCATGAAAAAATATAAAAAACTTTTCAAATGAGACCAAACACACTATTTTTACGTCTTAATTACAATCTAAAAATTTTGGTTGGAATAAAATCTTGAACCTTAATATCTTGATTGACCGCCACTATACCTAATACCTGATTTAAAGGCTAATCTAAAATGACGAATACGATTCTTCAAAAATATGCCCATTTGCTTGTCAATTATTCATTGGATGTGCAACCCGGTGATAAGGTACTTATCCGCTCCACTACACTTGCAGAGCCACTCGTTCGGGAGGTGTATCGTGAGACCCTGCGGGCAGGCGGACACCCCGAAACCATGCTCGACTTTCATGGGCAGGAGCGCATTTTGCTGGAAGAAGGCAACGAACTCCAACTCACCAAATCGCCGCAATTCCTGCACATTGCTATGGAAGAGTACGATTGCTATTTACGCATCAAAGCACCCTACAATCTCCGCGAACTGCAAAATATTCCTTCTCAAAAAGCCGGTTTGCTCAAAGCCGGACGCGCCGCCGCCATGCGTACCTACACCCAACGTACTGCCACACGCGAACTCAAGCGTTCACTGTGCCAATACCCTACGCTTGCCAATGCACAAGAGGCGGGGATGTCGCTCGAAGAATATGCCAATTTCGTATATGATGCTTGCTTTTTATTCGATGCCAATCCCGAAGAAAAATGGTTGGAAGTGCGAAAATACCAACAGGCAATCGTAGATGTCTTGAATCGCCACGACAATATCCGTTACAAAAACGATAAATTTGACATCAGTTTTTCCACAAAGGGCAGAACGTGGATCAACTCCGATGGACAAACCAATATGCCTTCCGGCGAAGTCTATACCTCACCCGTCGAAAACTCCGTCAACGGCACGATACATTTCAGCCTACCCGCTTTTCATGGCGGACACGAAGTGACCGATGCCACGCTCTGGGTCAAAGACGGCGAAATCTATAAATGGGAAGCCAAAAAAGGTAAAAAATACTTAGATTATGTCTTTACACTCGACGGCGCAAACCGCTTCGGAGAAGCAGCCATAGGCACCAATCGCAACATCCAACGCATCACCAAAAACATCCTTTTTGATGAAAAAATAGGCGGTACGGTACACATGGCTATCGGTCAATCCTACCTCCAAACAGGCGGTAAAAATCAATCCTCCATCCACTGGGATATGATTACCGAAATGAACAACGGCGGCGAAATCTATGCCGATGGACAAGTCATTTATCGTGACGGAGACTTTCTTTTTTTATAATGCTTTAATATGATAATGTTTTTAATGTGGTAATGCGATAATGCGATAATGAAGACCTACACTCGACATTAACACATTATCGCATTATCACATTATCGCATTACAACATTCTATCATTACAACATTCTATCATTACAACATTACTCATGAGGATAGGTTTATTTTTCGGTTCGTTCAATCCTATACATATCGGTCATTTGATTATTGCGAATTATATGGCGACACAAACGGATTTGGACAAGATTTGGATGGTCGTCACGCCACAAAATCCGCTGAAAAACAAAGCCTCACTTGCCGGCGATTATGACCGCCTCAACCTCGTACGCCGCGCTGTGGATGATAATGACCGTATTCAGGCATCAGACATAGAATTTGGTTTGCCCAAACCCTCTTACACCATAGACACCCTCACCTATTTGCAAGAAAAACATCCGACATACAAGTTTACACTCATCATGGGCGGCGACAACCTCGCTACCCTCCACAAATGGAAAAACTACCAACAAATTCTCGAAAACTACCAAATCTACGTCTATCAACGCCCCGACTACGACCTCGGCGAACTCCCCACGCATCCCCACGTTCATATCTACCAAGCCCCACTCATGCAAATCTCCGCCACCTACATCCGCAAGTGCCTCCGCGAAGGCAAACCCATTCAATATCTCGTTCCCGACGAAGTCTTAGAGGAAATCATGGCAGGACATCTTTACCAATAAGTGTTGTAGTGTTGAAGTGTTGAAGTGTTGAGGTTTATCGAACTGACGAGGTCTTTTTTTTATTTTAAAAACGCTTTTACCTGACATCGTAGCACGGTGCTTCCAGTCCGTGTTCTCTCTAAACGATACGAAGTCAGTGCTTTATAGTTTTCACATACCTTCGGCGGTTCACTACCCACTCCCGAAATCTTTCGGGATAAATAGGTGGACACGCAGAATATCTCTCCCAACATACAAAATGCCCACACAACACCACCACAACACTTCAACACTACAACACTACAACACCACAACACTTCAACACCTCAAAACGACCAAAGATCATGTTCAAAATTGAGGATAGATTCTTCGATTTTCAGTCCTTCGTAGAGGGCATCTGTACCTGCTTTATAATCTTGAATACGGCGGTCATGCACGTTGGATGCTTTGACGATATGGCTGGCAAAAAATCTGGATTCAAACAAGTGTTCCCAAGTCATCCGGTGCGTATCATTAAGCGGATTAAAGGCTTTTTCACCCGCCAGATACTGACGAATATGCGGATAATGCACCCAAAACATTGGGTATTCAAAACGCACATTGCCATTATCGTCATAATCCTCTTTGAGTGGTGCAATACCAAGAATCCGCACCCGCAAAGTAGAGGATTCTTCATCAAAAAACCAGACTTCTTTTATCCGAAAACGCTTCACATCTTCGGGATTAAATTCATCATTGACCACCGTTAAAGTCTCCTCATAAGTCTCAGGATTAAGCACCGAAATCGTATCGGATTTAAGTAATTGTTGCTTGATATCCTCCTGACTCATCGGAGTCGTAAACTTATCGTCTATCGGGCTATATGGTGTTATTTTACCACATTCAATACCGTCCAACAAAATACTAATCAAAGGATTTTCGGGAAAAGCAAAGGATTTATTCATCTTTTCGCGCACATCAATCACGCGCCAGATTCGCTTTTCCCAAAATACATCTGCCTGACGAATATGGTCATAAGCCAATACGGGCATCGGAGCTTCAGCTTCAGTATCATAAATACCATCTATGGGTTTTGGATGATTGGCGAGTATCTCACCGGTTTCTCCAAATACAGTGATTTGAGCATTAAGATATTGATTGACAAGAAATAATGATAGCAATACAAATACTATTTGATGTTTCATAAATATATCAAAATATTTAAACAATTAATTATTGATAACTTGTAAAACGAATTACGAATTACAAGTCACGACATGAGTATTTGTAAATTGCTGCTATATAGGTATGGTATTTTTTTCGTAAAAAAGAAGTATAGCGGGGGTCAGGCTATACTTTTCAATTCTATTACTATGCGAGCATGTTGTGTGTAAATAAACAGGGCTTTGAATGTCATTATTATGTCATGGAGTTGCTTTAACCTTTTAATAACATGATGAAAAACAGGTATTTGTTTGAAATTCAACTTAGGTTAAAAAAATCAGCTATTGGGATTTTTATAAGGCGAAATCGTATCTTTGCAAAAACAATTATACAATGCAAAAAATCTCTGCCGATTGGGTATGTCCTGTCAATGTTGCGCCTATCAAAAATGGTGTAATTACATTGGATGATGACGGAAAAATTTTACTTATGGACACCCGCGAAAATCACCGCGAAGAAGACCTGACGATATACAAAGGCGCACTTATTCCCGGCTTTATAAATACACATTGTCATTTGGAATTGTCGCACATGAAGGGCAAAGTAGCTACGGGTACGACTTTGATTCCATTCATTAAAAACGTCGTGCAAAGACGCGAAGCAAGCGACGAAATTATACAAGCTGCCATAGCTACTGCCGACGAGGAAATGCGTAAAAACGGCATTGTTGCGGTAGGCGACATCTCTAATCAAGTGGATACTTTTTCTCGTAAAAAAGAGAGCAAAATTCGCTATTATAATTTCATTGAAATGTTCGATTTTCTGCAAGAAGGAGACGCACAGAAAACTTACGACCAATACCGCGCAGTCTTTGATGCACTTGACCTCCCAAAAGGGCATCAAAAAACCTGTGTGCCGCATGCGCCATATAGTGTTTCGAGGGCTTTATTTAAAAAAATAAATTCCGTTAATTCGCTTGCCACAAAAACGGTGAGCATTCACAATCAAGAGACGATTCCTGAGAATGAATTATTTGAAAAAGGAACAGGCGGATTTGTGGATTTTTACGGTGGTTTTGGTATCTCGTTGGAGGCGTTTCAGCCTAGCGGTCAGACAGCGATTCATTATGCACTGGCGAATATGGATCCGCAACATCGAAGCCTGTTTGTGCATAATACACTCACGACACGCGAGGATATTCAAGCGGCTCACAATTGGAGCGATAAGGTCTATTGGGCAACTTGCCCGAATGCAAATATGTATATCGAAAATCGCTTGCCAAATTACCAAGCCTTCCTTGACACCAAAGCCCGAATGACGATTGGTACAGACAGCCTGACCTCCAATTGGCAGTTGAGTATTTTGGATGAAATGAAAACGATTTTGAGGTATCAATCTTATCTGTCTTTTGAAACGGTATTGCGATGGGCTACGCTCAATGGCGCAGAAGCATTGGGTTTTGAAGCGGATTTGGGAAGCATAGAAGTTGGGAAGCGTCCGGGCATTAACTTGTTGAATATGAATGACTTAGAATCGTTTGATACAAATACTTCGGTGCGTGTTATCGCTTAATTTTGATTATTTACCACTAAGGACACCAAATACACTAAAATCGAACTAACGCAGAAGAACACAAGGTTTTGTAAGTATTTTCTTTTAAATCTTAGTTCTCTTTTACGTGAGTTCGATTTCGTGTTCTTAGTTATCTTAGTGGTTAGCGATTGTCGTAACTTTATTCGTCTATCCGAATCACGCGAATGGTCTCAATCTTTCGTTCACTGACTTCTTCTAAGATAAATTTGTAGCCATTAAGGTCAATCGTTTGACCTTGTTCGGGAATGGTCTCGGTGGTGATAACGATGTAGCCGGAGAGCGTGTGGTACTCACCTTCGGGCAAGCCGAGTTCGTATTTTTCATTGAGATAATCCACTTCAAGTCTGCCCGAAAAAAGGTATTCGCGGTGGTTGAGTTGCTCGTCGATATAGTTTTCTACATCGTGTTCGTCCTCTATTTCACCTACGATTTCTTCCAGAATATCCTCCAAAGTAATGATGCCCGCCGTACCGCCAAATTCATCGACCACACAGGCAATACTTACCCGCTCACGAATGAAAGTATCCATCAATTCACGTGCCGACATGACCTCCGGCACAAAGCGAATCGGCAGGATGTTTTTCTTAATGATTTTGTCGGGATTGTCCAACATTTGCTGGTGGTGAATATAGCCCAAAACTTCCTCCAAAGATTCATCGTAAATGAGGAGTTTGGACAAGCGCGAGGCGATAAATTCTTTCCTCAATTCTTCTATGCCGTCATTGATGTCCACACCTTTGATTTCGGTGCGCGGAATCATACATTCCTTGACTTTTACATCATTCAAATACAAGGCATTTTCAAACAATTCTTTGTCAATTTCTTCCTCTGTATCGGTCTCACTATTTTTAATAAAATTCTCCAAATCGGTACGGGTAAACACCTGTTCGTCGGGCTTGATTTCAGCTTTGAATAAAAATGCCAACAGACGATGCGAAACCTTCACCATTACCCATACAAAAGGCGACAAAATAAAGCGAATCAAGAGCAAAGGATAAGTAAAAAAATATAATAAACGCACCGGACTCAGGCGAAAAATTATTTTAGGAATGAACTCTCCGAAAATCAATACAATAATCGTTGTAATGGCGGTCAGTAATAATAAAGACGGAAAATCTTGTTGAAAAAAAGGTATTAATGATTCCTTATAATTCGATTCATAGACTTCCTCAACAAGCAAACTGAAAACAACGAGTGCGATGTTGTTGCCCACCAATGTAGTTCCTAAAAACCGCGAAGGATTTTCAAAAAAATTAGCCAATATTTTACCCCGTCTGCGCCCTTGCTGACGTTTGAGTTCTACCTTCAAACGACTAGCAGAGACATACGCAATCTCTGTTCCCGAAAAAAAACCGGAAAGCAATAAAAAGATAATTATGATGATGTATGTTAGCAAATATTTAGAAATGTAAAATGTAAAATAATAAATTTAAAATGTAAAAGGGGCGATAGTATGTGACCAGTTTTTTATTGTAAAAATAGTTTTCTAAAATGCTTTGTCAAAGTTAGTAAAAATACGTTTTTGACATGTAAATTTGAATATAAAATTTAAAAAGAATGTAGTTTAATTATTTTTAATTTTTAAAATTATAATTATCAATATTTTAAAAATAATTTTTATTAAAATAAAAATACTTCACGTCCTATCGACACTTTTAAATTTTACATTTATTATTTTACATTTTACATTTCCCAATACGTCATTCTACTAAAAATCAAGCCCCAAAGACAGATACAATTTCCCCGATTGCACTTCTCCGGTTTCCAATCCCCAAGCATAATCAAGCCTTAGCAAATGTCCGAAAATGACACTACGCAAACCAAGACCATAGCCCGTAACTATGGGGTTGCGGAAGTAGTTGACCTTGACCGTAACTACCGGATTGGCAACATAAATAGTATTGAGTGGATTGTCCTCATTGAAGGGTGAACGCCCCTGCCAAGCCGTTCCCATGTCGAGGAAAGCAACACCTTGAAGGTTGCGTAAAAAAGAGGATGAGCGGAACGATACACGCGACATGCCATTGAACAATCGGGCGCGTAATTCCGTATTCCAAACAACGTAGGAATTGCCATTGCGAATATTATTTTTGAAGCCGCGCATATTCGTCGCAATCGTCTGAAAAGCAAAGTCTTCTGTGGATATGGGAACGGGTACATCGAGGTTATTGCGCTCAGAGGGCATCAACCAATTGTCCACACCACCCAAGAAATATAAGTGCTTTTCTTTGCCAAAAGAAGTAGCTCCCGCAAGGCGGGTAGCAATAATCATATTCTTATTTAACTTCCTGTAATGTCGTGCATCCAAACCAAATGTCGTCATCCATCCGGGGTAAATTCGGGCATCAGTATTTTTACGAAAACCCAGATCGAAGCGTTTGGCAACTTCTACAAATGCTTTGTAGCGTGTGCCTGTTCGCATATTGATACCGAGATTTTTGGTGTCATCATGTACATACTCGAAGCGTGTAAACAGGCGATTTTGTTGGTCGGTGGGTACACTGAGATTATTGGCATCGGTGGCAAGCCGGATGTGTTGGTCGGACCGCAATATACCGAACCACCGCACACTTCGGTAAGTATCCAAAGGATAGCTCAATCTCGTTTCAAAATAATTTGTAATATTTTTTACACTGAATTGCAAGGTATTATTAAATGACACACCATACACACGCGGAAGTCGATAAAATGAAAATCGCTTATCTATTCTTTTCTTTTTATTATTATAAACTACATAAAATTCAGGTAAATTGAGTTCAAAAGGCAATCGCGCACCGATTTTGAAGGTTTCATCTTCCATCAGGTCTTTTACTCCGGCTTCAAATAATGCGGAAAATGGTGTCCACAAATAACGAGTAGAGGTATGGTCGTAATTGGTATAGCCATCAAAAAGTAAGCTATTATTAAATTGGACAACAAGGTAATCGGTCCGATATTTTCGTTGGTAAGGTTGAATATTTCGCCGATTAATGTCTATTTTTTGATATGTTTTTTCTTTCGATTTGACCAATGGTGCAACAGGCGGCGAAACAACATTGACTATCTCCTCTTCATTTTCTGTCACTTCAATATCAGGTGTTTCTGTGTCGCCAAATTCGCTTTGAAAAAAATAGCCTGTTTCTTTTTTGGTCTTTGTATTTGGAGTATCCGAAGGTATATTTTCTGTTTCTTCAGCATCAATTTCTATAAAAACATTATCAAAAACCGTTTGTGGTGCTTTGGGTTTCGGAGCTTTGGTTTGGGTACGGTTTCGATATTTGGTTTGATTTAAATTATGACTTTTAGTTGGGTTTATCTGATTGACAATCAATTGATAATTTCCATTGTAGAGTATCAAATCAGCCGTTTTGCCTACATGCGGACTTGTACTTTGTTGGAGAATACCCAGCGTCTGATTCGTGTTCGGGTGCGCGACAATTGCATTAGTATAAACGGGTTTCGACTCACTGTCGGTTATCGTAATGCTATCGGGCAAGGCAAGCGTAGAATCTTGTGGAATAGTCAAGGTGTTTCCGTCAGAAAGTGTAAGGTTTTTTTCGTAAAAATCAATCACTTTTTCGAGCTTGCCAACGTAGCGATTGTAGATACCGCTTTCGTCGCCGAGCCATGCAAAATGCAGGCTGTCGAGTTGTGCAGGGTAGCGTTCGTTGGCAAGTGGTGTATCCGTAACACGTAGTATTTTACCCGGACTATCCTTCTCAAAAGGCATTAGATAGAGGTCAAAGGTTTTGGCTTTTACCTGATTTGCGGGTTCGACTTTGAGTTGGGCTTGGTCTCGATTGGAGGCAAAAACAATACTGCGTTGTCCGTTGATTTTGATGCAGGCTACATCGCGCTCATTATAGCTGTCGCGGGTGATGTGCTGCACTTGTTCGCCCCTAGTGTTGAGGGTAAAAATATCGGACTGTCCGTCTTTTATACCGCTCACAATCAGCTGATTACGATTGATAAAATCAGCATGAGTAATCCCGTCCAAGCCTCCACCGACTTTACTCGTCATTTTTATTTTGCGATCGGCTACGCTGTATATCGCAATATTTACTTTTCCTTTTTTATCAAAAATAATCGCTAAATCATTGCTTTTGTTCCATGCCAATACCGGATAATTATGAGCCGCTTTATCTTGCGAATTTTGAAATATATTATCTTTTTTTACAATGGTCTCTTTATCTGTTTTGAGGTCTTTCAAGATGACTTTATAACGTTTATCGCTATGTGTAACATAAGCCATGTACTGACCTTGCGGCGCGATTTTGCATTGGCGCACCATTTGATTTCCTATGCTTATTGTCTCACCTGCGGGCAGTTCATATTTTTGACTTTCTTTCAAATAACGCTGTTGGTAAAAATCGTACCATTCCAGCGAAATTCTACGAAAACTATTGCCCAAAACAAATAAAAACCCTTGCTCAATACTCCGGTTAATACGAGTCAAATAAAGCAAATTAGAGACCGTTGATTTACCATAATTTTGACTAATAAAATACCACATCGAATGACCTGCAAGACGCGGGTCTTCACTGACTAAATCGTTGAATTTCTTATAGTTACCGGATTTTATGTGGTCGCGCATAAGGTTGTCGAGGTCAGTGTTCCATGTTTCGCCCACGTAGGCTTTCAGTCCTTCGGTAAACCAATGCGGCAGGTTGAGCAACATCGCATTCTGAACAATCTCCTGCAAGCTATTGCCAAACATCATTTGACGTATAAATACCTCCGTAATACCCTCGCGGATTTGCTTGTTGAGGTCTTGGTGGCTACCGTTGAAATAGACATAAATCTTGTTGTTGGCAACGCGGGTAATGCTACCGTTGTAGTAGTTGACTTCGTTGCTACGCGCATTACTTTGCATGAAATCACTAAAGCTATTGAAAACCAACAGATGAATTTTGTCTTTCATTCTATACTCCAACAAATCTTGTAATTCCATGAAGTCAGCTTCTCCCATAGACAAGGCGTATTCGCCAAGTGTACGCCCGCCTTCTGTCCAATACGTGATGAAGTGTTCGCTTTCGTACTCTTGCCATTTCATTTTTTTGTACTGCACACGATTTTGTCCAAATTCGGTGTGAATACCCTGCCCCGTCATTTGTACCGACAAGCAGAGGATAATAAGAAAAGTAAAGACGCGATATATATATTTCATGGTATGCGGGTTTTATATTTTGTGTACTTTTGCAAGCAGCTAACCTAATGTATTTGGCTTGCACCGTACTACTAACTGATGCAACGTAAGCCGGAGACATTGTGTTACGTAATTAAATAAACAAAAAAAAACGCAATTTGTCAAATTTACAGGCTATCAGTCCACGTTTACCCAATATTGATTGTCCGTATTTTACAAATCTCGTATAGCTTTATCGGGAATTATTCAATGAATTGTAAAAAACTATGAACTATGAACCGACAACTATGAACTGATAGTCAAATTTACATTTTTAAAACACATTATAATGACACAAGTTGAGACACTAACCTTTAATGCTTTTCAGGAAAATATGTATTTGGTGTATGACGATACTCGCGAATGTGTGATTTTTGACCCGGGCTGCAATAGTGTAGCAGAACAGAATAAACTCGCTGAAACGATTGAAAATAAAGGACTTAGACCTGTACGCCTGATTAATACGCATTGTCATCTCGACCATGTTTTTGGTAATTATTTTGTTGCCCAAAAGTATAATCTGTCGCTCGAAATTCATAAAGGAGAAGTACCTGTTTTGGAGGCTGTGCCAAGGGTTTGTAAGACTTATGGTATCCCGATGATGAATGAATCGCCGGCTCCGGGGGGCTTTATCGAAGCGGGTGAGACCATCAAATTTGGTGAAACGGAATTGAAGGTTTTGTTTACGCCAGGACATTCTCAGGCGAGTTTGTCCTTTTATTGTGAAAAAGATAAATTTGTGATTGCAGGGGATGTCTTGTTTCTTCAAAGTATCGGACGAACAGACTTGCCCGGCGGCGATTTTGATACCCTGATTGAGAGTATCCGTACACAAATTTTTCCGCTTGGTGATGACGTGAAGGTGTATCCGGGACATGGTCCGGCAACTACGGTGGGCTATGAGAAGTTGAATAATCCGTTTTTGAAATAGAGAATGAGAGTAGAGAGTGTTTGAGTATGATTTTTATATATTCGATGATTTCCACTCATTAGACGGGTGGGCGAAGCGGGATATAAAACGCTGAATGTAGGCACAAATGACAGGATAGACATTAGCACGTGTGATAAAGCGAAGATACCTGTAATTTAGTCGTTTTTAGGGTCGATGATGTACTTCGGGCAGATAAGATGCGGGCGTTTTTTTATCAAAAAAATAATTTTTAACTTGACAATGTCATGTTTTAAAAATAAAAATATGTTTGTATTTAACATGGGATATTTTTTCCGAATTTGGGCTAAAACTCGTCAGACATTTAAACATTGCTGGAAAAACATGACATCATCGGTGAATTTTGAAAATGTCTGACGAGTTTTAGCCCAAATTCAAGAGCAAAACACCAAACACATTAAATAAAAATCGAACATGACATTATGAATTTTTATTAATAAAAAATATTATAAATATTTTTATTATAAATTTAATGTATTATAAATAAAAAAACACTCACAAATATGCGAGTGTTTTTTTATTTAAATATAATTATTTATCAACGATTTATCGACAAATTCAGTTATTTTTTATTTCAAATTATAGCTGATTAATCAATATATTATTGTCTAATGAATTACTCAATTAAACATCGTCGTCAGCTTTTACAAAGTTAAAAACAATAGCGGCTAAAGCAGCTCCAGCGAAACATCCGACTAAATAAATCCAGATGCTTGCCCATGAAAACATGCTACCTACACCAAGCCCTATGGCTACGGCAGGATTGAAAGCACCACCGGAAATGGGTCCGAGTGCATAAGCCATAGCGGTAACGGTAAAACCAATCGCCAAACCATAGAAGGAATTGCCGGATGTACCTTTAGAAGTAGCCACGTTGAGGATGACATAAACCAGTGCGAAAGTACCGAGTATTTCTGCAATCAACGCAGGTACGACATCGGGAGCGAGTGCATTGGCGGCAGCAGGTGCTTTATCGCCGAGCAGGAAAGCTCCCAAAGCAGCGGCAGCAGCACCACCTACTATTTGGGCAATCATATAGCCGGGAACATCTGCCATTGAGATTTTGCCACGCATCAGTACACCAAGTGTAACAGCAGGATTGTAGTGTGCGCCGGAGATGTGTCCACCTGCGAAAATCATGACCATCAAAGCTGAACCGATAGCTATCGGCGCAACAAAGCCATTATCACCTAAAGTATTGACAGCCATTACGATAGTCAAGACCAAAAAGAAAGTTCCGATGAACTCTACTAAATACTTTTTCATAGAAGTAAGTTTAGATTCTAAAAATTGGTTAGTTATAAAAAAATAGTGCTGTTAGCTCTATTGTTTGAAGGCTTCCATAAACACTAAAAGTTAAAATTATGTTATAGGTGTAAGACGGAATACGGAAATAAAGGTAACATATAAATTATAAATCAAAAATAATATTCGTTTTTTTATGAAAATAGCTATTATCGGGTACGGAAGAATGGGAAAAACCATAGAAAGTATCGCTACGGAAAAGGGTGATGAAATTGTGCTGAGAATTACGGATAAAAATACGGACGACCTGAGTTCCGAAAATCTGCATCGGGCTGATGTAGCCATTGAGTTTACACGCCCCGAAGCAGCCTTTGAGAATGTCAAAATATGCCTTGAAGCGGGTACGCCTGTGGTGTGTGGTACTACGGGTTGGACGGATAAAATCTCTGAAATTCAAGACCTGACGAAGCAACAAAACGGTGCGTTTTTTTATGCGTCGAATTATAGCATTGGCGTAAATATTTTTTTCGCACTCAACAAAAAACTCGCCGCCATAATGAACGAACATTCCGATTATACACCTTCAATTCACGAAATTCATCATACTCAAAAACTGGATGCGCCAAGCGGTACGGCTATCACACTCGGCGAGGGCATCATTGCCAATACCCAACTCAAAAAATGGACAAAACAAGATCCCAAACCCGACGAACTCCTAATTACTTCTGCACGCATCAACAATACGCCCGGTACGCACATCGTGACTTACACTTCTGATATAGACGATATTGAAATTACACACACCGCAAGAAGTCGGGAGGGTTTTGCACAAGGCGCACTGATGGCTGCCCGTTGGTTGATAGGTAAAAAAGGATGCTTCGGAATGTCGGATATGTTAGAATTGTGAGATTGTAAAATTCTCTCATAATACAATTACTTTCTAACATGCCCTTTTCCATAAATAAACCATTTATTGGTCATCAATTGTTCCAAGCCGAGTGCGCCCCGATGGTGGAGTTTTTCGGTACTGATGCCGAGTTCTGCACCGAGTCCTAATTGTCCGCCATCGGCAAAGCGGGTGGAGGCATTGTGGAAAACATGAGCAGCGTCAACGTCGTTCATAAATTGCGTTGCGATCTCGTCATTTTCAGTCATAATCGTTGCTGAATGTCCGCCGGAGTGTCGGTTGATTAATCGGATAGCTTCGGGCATAGAATCTACTTGGGCGAGTACCATTTTGAGGGCTAAAAACTCTTCATCCCAAATTGCTTTATCTTCAAATTTCGGTACATCCGTCAATTCGGAAACAGGCGCATCTGCCAGCATCTCCACACCTTTCTCGCGCAGTGTACTTGTTATTTCTTTTAAAAATGCTTTTTTGTATGACAATTCACTGTTAATCAAAACCTTATCCAGCGAATTACAAGCACTGATTTTCTGCGTTTTTGCATTCACTATCACCTTTAATGTGGCTTCCAAATCCGCATCTGTATGTACATACAAAAAGTTGTTCCCGCGCCCACTTACGATGACGGGAACACGCGCATGTTCGCGTACAAATTCAATCAATCGCTCTCCGCCACGCGGTACAATCAAATCAGCCGGACAATCAAGATTTTTCAAATATTCCTGCGTCTCGCTGCGGTTAAAATCCAGATAGGTAATCCAATCGGTACTGACACCTATTTCCCGTAAACTTTGATGCCAAATATCTACCAACAGGAGGTTCGATTTTCGGGCTTCTTTACCTCCTTTTAGCAGTATTTTATTGCCTGCCTTGAATGCCAATGAAGCCGCCTCAATCGTCACATCGGGGCGCGATTCATAGATGATAAGAATATTGCCAAACGGTACAGCCCTGTTCTCAATTCGCAAGCCGTCCTCGCGGGTATGTGCATAGCGCACCACACCTGCGGGGTCTGCATCTGCACGTACATCGTGCAAGGATTTTATCATGCCGTCCACCTTTTTGTCATTGACTTTCAGGCGGTCGCGCATAGATTGGTCATTGCCTGTATAGGCTTCAACTTCCTCACGATTTTGAGCGATAATCACCTCGCGGTTTGTGTTCAGTAATTCCGCCATACGTGTAAGTACAGCGTTTTTCGTTTCCGTAGAAAGGTGCGTAGAATGGATGGTCAGTTCTTGTAACATATAGTCGGCGGTTTGTCAGTCCGCAGTCCGCAGTCGGGCGTGAAAATAATACGTACTAACGGACTGCGGACAGAAAAACAGCGGACGGTTTTACCCGTAATGCTTCATCACTTTCCGAATTAACTCGGAGAGTTCATCGCATTTTTTTATCAATATATCAGCTTTTTCGGATGTGATTTTTTTTAATTTAATACCGGAGCGTATCATAGCGGCAAGGTCGCCACAATAACCTTTTGATTTTAATAACTTTCGTCTCAATTCCCCTTTATCCTTCTCTTCAAGGCTATGTGCTAAGGCATTGGACAGCATGAGTGCAACACTACAAATTTGGTTTTCAAAATCAATCTCATGCGAGATACCAAAATGTGTGTATATCCGGTCGGCAAGCATACGAGCCTGCTGCCATGCAGTGGTGTGTTCGGGTGATAGCATTTTTTATAGAATATCGGATTTTTGAAAATGGCATTTTACAAAGATAAGGCGAATAATATTAAATAGTGAGATTTTTTTAGGTATGTTGAAATATTGAAACTCAATCTCAGCTACAAGTCCAAAATGACGAATATTGAAAAAATGGAAGTATTCGATTAAAATAGGGAATAGTTGCAAGGCGAATGTTTTTATGAAAAATGGGTGTCTGAATATTCAAATATCCACTTTAACAAAGGAATTCGCCTTACAACTCGCGTATAATCATTTACCCTAAAAGTTTTACCGAAATAGGTATATTTTTATTATCTTTAAATTAATTAAATTTATAAATTATTTATTATTAATACAAAAAACATTATAAAATTATTTTAATTAATAAAAAAATGACTATATTTCAAATTAATGTGTAATCAACAACTTTTGATAAGTTTATCTGATTGGTTGACACTTCATACGATATTAATTTTACAAAAAATGTAAGTAACCCGTTTGGTAAACTTTTCAAGTTTGCTAAACGTGGGTAGAGTACTGAAATTCATAATTAGCTAAAAACCAGCATTTTACTTCTCCGATAGCTATCGGAGACCAAACTTTTTGAAGTTTAGCAAACGGAGTATTTAAATTTTATTTTTATTTTTAAAATCAGATTCCAAAAGTGTCAACTACTTTTGCCGTCTGGATAAACTTGTCCAACTTTTTCTTAATTTTGATGTATATTTTAATTTACCACTATGTCACCACAACTATCAGCTTGGAAAGAAACGGGCGAATACATCACCTACGGGGCTTTCCGGCATAAAATATTTGTCAAACAAATAGGAAATCCTGACGCTTCTCCACAAAAAACCTTATTGCTTTTACATGGTTTTCCAGAGTCCTCTTATTCCTATCATGCGATAGTTGATGGCATGTTGGAAGTATTTGACAGAATAATTTTATTTGATATGATAGGCTATGGTTGGAGTGATAAACCCATAGAAAATTACGCCTACTCTCTCCTCGCACAAGCCGATACTGCCTTTCATGTTTGGCAACACTTCGGCGTAAAAGGCGGTCATTTACTCGGACACGATATGGGCGATAGCGTTGCCACAGAAATCCTAACCCGACATGAAAACGGCTTGATGCCTGTATGGTTTTCCGAAGGTTTGCAAAGTGTCACCTTCACCAATGGTGGTATGGTCTTGGATTTTGCCAAGCTACGAATCACTCAAAAAATCCTCCTTTCCCGATACAATTTTTTACTGCGAAATATTATTACATTCGGCATATTCAAGCATCAAGTACAAAGCGCACATGGCAATAAAAATTTATCCGAAGAGGAAATTCAAACACTTTGGCAATCAAATCTGTTGCAAGAAGGACATCGAAAAACCTACCTCACCATTCACTACCTGAGTGACCGAAAAAAATTTGAAAAAACACGTTGGCTGCCGGCTTTATCGCAAACCAAACTGCCCGTTCATCTATGTTGGGGCGATGCAGACGCAGTAGCACAGGTGGCAATAGCACATTATCTTAAAGAAAATATTTGCACAGATGCCAAACTGACGATTATGAAGGGTTTGGGGCATTTTTGTCAATTGGGTAGTCCTGAGAAATGGGTGGAATGTGTGAGGGCATTTTACGAAAACTGACAATCACAATAAATCAACGTGACAAGTTCATCCATGTAGTTGACACTTTATACGATATTAATTTTACATAAAATATAATAAACCCGTTTGGTAAACTTTTCAAGTTTGCTAAACGTGAGCAGGGTACTAAAGTTTGTAACTATCTAAATATCAGCATATTGCTTCTCCGATAGCTATCGGAGACCAAACTTTTTGAAGTTTAGCAAACGGAGTATTTAAATTTTGTGAATTTTCTCTATGTTGGAAAGACATTACGAATCAACGAATCACGACACATTATGAATAAAGAATTTGACATCATCGTATGGGGCGCATCCGGTTTTACGGGCAGACTGGTTGCTGAATATCTATTCAAAAAATACGGCGCAAACGATACCGTAAAATGGGCAATGGGCGGAAGAAACCAAACCAAGCTCGAACAAGTCAGAGCCGAAGTAGCCGACGAGTCCGTGCCTTTAGTTATTGCAGACAGCAATGACGAAGCCACGCTCAATGCAATGGTACAAAGCACCAAAGTCATCTGCACCACCGTAGGACCCTATGCCAAATACGGTTCAAAATTGGTCGCTGCCTGCGTAGCGCACCAAACCGATTACTGCGACCTCACCGGCGAAGTACAATGGATACGCCGCATGATAGACCAACACCACGACACCGCCGCAGCCAATGGCACTAAAATCGTCCACACCTGCGGTTTTGACTCCATTCCCTCGGATATGGGCGTGTATTTTATGCAAAAAGAAGCCCAAGCACAAACCGGACAAGGCATCAAACACATCAAGATGCGGGTCGGCGGGGCGAAGGGCGGTATCAGTGGCGGCACCTATGCTTCTTTGACTAATGTGCTGGTCGAAGCTGAAAAGGACAAAAGCATCTATGCCATGTTACTCAATCCCTACGGCTTAAATCCCAAAGGCGAGGATAGCGGACCCGACCAGCCCGACCTTCAAAAAGTGGTCTATGACAAGACGGCTCAAAGCTGGATATTTCCCTTCATCATGGCGGGTATCAATACCAAAGTCGTCCGCCGGAGTCATGCACTTGCGGGCTATCCTTACGGCAAAGATTTCCGATACGATGAAGCGATGATGAGCGGCAAGGGTATCTCGGGCAGACTGAAAGCCATAGCCGCTACATTGCCATTGGGTTTGCTGATGTCTGCCAAACCGGATTCATTCCTCAAAAAAATGATAGATAAACGACTCCCCAAACCCGGCGAAGGACCTAACAAAGCCGCCCGCGAAGCAGGTTTTTATAATCTCAAATTCTTCAATATACTGGAAGATGACACTGTGATACTTGGTAAAGTGACCGGCGATATGGACCCCGGCTATGGCTCTACCTCCAAAATGCTGGCGGAAAGTGCAATTTGTTTGGCAAAGGACGATATTCCTGACCTCGGCGGTGTGCTTACGCCTTCCCTAGCTATGGGCGATGCGCTGTTGAAAAGACTTCAAGAGAATGCGGGGCTTGGGTTTTCGTTTGATAGAACATGAATATTTAATCGTGTTCCTTTATTTACAGGTAATTTGCACCTCACCACAAATTTCCATATCTTAGCAAAGAGGATGCAATAAACATCGTGTAAAATACAATCATTATGGTAGATTATTCCAACATAATAGAAAATAAGACTAATTCGTCGGGTAAAAAAGTCGTGGTCATTCCGTTGGAAGAATGGGAAAATATCCAACAAGATATGAAAGAACTGGAGGAATACAGAGCAATGAAATCCGGTGAATTGGAGAAAAAAATATCAAAGAGTTTTTCATCAAAATCACCTGATATTCGCGAAGCTATCGTAGAAATCGAAGAAAATGTAGATTACGAGCGTATTTTATCCGAACAAAATTACCAAGCAATCACCTACGAAAAATTCCGCACACTTGCTGATGATATTGAATGGGAACATTCATTAGATGAAATGCTTGCCGCACTGGATTAAAACCTAAAAAACGCTTCGATGAATTACCTTTTGGACTGCAAGAAATATGGGTAAAAACGATATGTGGATTGCCGCCACTGCCAGCGTTTACGGCTTAACATTGCTCACCACCGACAAGGATTTCGACCACCTGAAAGATGAATTTGTGCAATTAGAGTTTATCAATGTAGAAGATTTTAAGATAAGCTAAAAGCCCTTACAATCCCCCACCAATTTCCTATCTTTGCAACTTTCGTAAACGAGTGCCGAGCATAGAGCAATGCGAAAAAACTCGCAACTCGCAACTCGTAACTCGCAACTCAAATACATGAAAATATTAAAATTCGGAGGCTCGTCCGTAGCTACGGCGGAGCGTATTCAGGGAGTGGTAGAGATATTAAAAACCTACAAAAAGAAGCGGCGCAAATTTGCGGTGGTCGTATCGGCATTGGGTCGTATGACGGGCGTGACGGGTACGACTGACCTTATCATTGAAATGACCGAACTGGCGCAAAAAGGTGATGAGCGATACTTGGATTTATTGAAAGAATTTAAGAAGCGACACAAAGTCGCGGCGCGTACTTTGCTGCAAGACAAAAAGCGATTGTCGGTAGTTGAGGACGACCTCAAAGGCAGTTTTAAGGAAATGGCGAACTTGCTCAAAGGTGTCTTTCTCGTCAAGGATGTCTCTAAGCGCACGATGGATTATTTGCTGAGTTTCGGAGAGCGCAACTCGGCGTATTTATTGGCTAATGCCTTGACAGAAAATGGATTAAAAGCCGAATATCTGGATGCTCGTAAAGTCGTGACCACCAACGATGATTTTGGTGCGGCAAAGGTTGATTTTGGAAATACGACCAAAAATATCCAACATTATTTCAAGAAAAAAACTGCCGTACAAGTCATCACAGGTTTTATCGGTGCTACCGACGAAGGCATCACGACCACGCTCGGACGCGGCGGTTCGGACTATACCTGTGCGATATTTGCGGCAGCATTGGATGCCAAAGAAATCGAAATCTGGACAGATGTAGATGGCGTGATGACTGCCGACCCACGCAAAGTTCCCGCCGCTTTTTCGATTGATAAAATGACCTACTCCGAAGCAATGGAAATGACCCACTTTGGCGCAAAGGTCATTCACCCGCCCACGATACAACCCGCTTTGCACAAAAAAATTCCGATACGCATCAAAAACACCTTCAATCCCGACTTTCTAGGCACACTCGTAGGCGAAGAATCCGGCACCGACGACAATCCGATTAAAGGTGTAACTTCGGTATCGAATGTCGTGCTGATTACGCTGCAAGGCAGCGGCATGATTGGTGTAAAAGGAACTGCCGCAAGGTTATTCAACGCATTGGCAGCGAAGGAAATAAACATTATCCTTATCACACAAGGCTCTTCAGAATATTCGATTACATTTGCCATTGCGCCCGATGATGCCCGACGTGCGATTAGCGCAATTAAAAGCGAATTTAAATACGAAATACAAGCCGGATTAATAGAAACGCCAAAGGCAGAGACCAACCTTTCTGCAATAGCCGTTATCGGAGAAAATATGTGTTCGCGTCCGGGAATTTCGGGGCAGGTATTCAATGCGCTTGGCGTGAATGGTGTCAATATCGTAGCTATCGCGCAAGGCTCATCAGAGTTCAATATTTCGGCGATTGTGAGCAAGGAGGATGAGATAAAAGCCCTCAATGCCGTCCACGAAGCCTTCTTTTTGTCGGATACCAAAACGCTACATTTATTTGTCGTCGGGGTGGGTTTGATTGGTGGTACTTTGATGGAGCAAATTAATAATCAAGCAGCTTATTTGAAGGAAAAACGTGGACTCGAAATTCGTATTGTCGGCTTGTCGAATAGCACAAAAATGTTATTTGACGAAAAAGGTATTGATTTAAATAATTGGAAAGAAAATCTTGATAAAAAAGGCGAAAAAGTCAGTATTAGTCGCTTTGTCGATACCATGAAATCACTGAATTTACGCAATAGTATTTTCTTGGATAATACAGCAAATAAAGATATTCCAAAGCAATACGAAGAAATTTTGGATGCGAGTATTTCCGTTATCACGCCCAATAAAATTGCGACTTCATCTGCGTATAAAGATTATATACGATTAAAAGAATTGGCACGAAAACGTGGTGTAGGTTTTATGTATGAAACCAATGTCGGTGCGGGTTTGCCGGTGATTAAGACCTTGAGTGATTTGATAAATTCGGGCGATGAAATTCTAAAAATTGAAGGCGTACTGTCAGGTTCTTTGTCGTATATTTTTAATAATTTCGTAGCAGACAAACCATTCAGCGATGTGGTCAAAGCCGCCCAATCGCTCGGCTATACCGAACCCGACCCGCGCGAAGATTTGTCGGGTGCAGATGTCCGCCGAAAAATCCTCATTCTTGCCCGCGAGACCGGACTTGAAATGGAATCTAAAGATGTAAAAGTCGAAAATATCCTTCCGAAACCTTGCGTGACTGCCAAGACGGTTCCGCAATTTTTCAAAGCCTTAGAAAAAGCCGACCCACACTTCAACGACCTCCTCGACAAAGCCGCCAAGCAAAACGGTGTCCTTCGCTTTATCGCTAAATTGGAAGACGGCAAAGCAAGCGTCAGTCTGCAAGTGGTGGACGAAAATCACCCATTTTATTCCCTCTCCGGTAGCGATAATATGATTGTATTTACAACGGCACGGTATCGTGAGCGTCCGCTTGTGGTGCGTGGTCCGGGTGCAGGTGCAGAGGTGACGGCTGCGGGGGTTTTTGCGGAAGTGATTAGTTTGGGATAAAGTCAACCTGTGCGATTAAAATAAGTTGAGACTTGCAAATCGACTTTTTACGATAAAGGTACGTTAGTACCGACCCTGTTTGTAGCAAAATAATCCCCAAAATCTCCTAAGTTCCATAGGAACGGCACTGTTTGTACGCATAACAGTGTCGGTGCTATGCACCTTTGTAGGTTTTTGCTTGGATTTTTGCTACAAACAGGGCCGATGCTAAAGCATCTTGAACGGCATAAAACGGAATTCTACTGCCCACTATTTTAATCGCACAGGTCGGATAAAGTCGTCAGTACAGTTTTTTAGGATTTTTCAATAAAAAAGATTAATTTTGCTTAATACAATCAGCATTTTCTAACAAAAACCCATTAACACATTAAGCAAAATGGAAAAATTACGCCTACGTTCCAATCAAAAAATTGAACGGGTTTCAACGGATTTCAAGCGAGATGAGTTTGAAAAATTCGATTGGACAGTGCGTTTAATGGGCGTAAAGGGAGCGCGAGGCATCGGCAAGACGACCTTATTTTTACAGCATCTTAAAACTACGTATGGGTTCAGCGAAAAGGCGATTTATTTGTCATTGGATGACCTGTATTTTACCGAAAATAAATTGGTGGATATAGTGGAACAATTCTATCGCGAGGGTGGATTGTATTTGTATTTGGATGAAGTACACAAGTATCCGAATTGGGCGATTGAGGTGAAAAATATTTATGATACGTACCCCGATATGCAGATATTTTTTACAGGTTCTTCGATGTTGGATATTCAGAAAAGTAAGGCGGATTTGAGTCGTCGTGCAATTATTTTTCCAATGCAAGGCTTGTCGTTTCGGCAGTTTTTAGCATTAAAATATCAAATCAATATTCCGACATATTCGCTTGCAGATATTTTGGAAAATGCCAACGAAATTATCCAATCTACTGATGCGGATTTCAAACCTTATCCCTATTTTCGGGAGTATTTGCAACAAGGTTATTATCCGTTTTTTGCAGAAGGAGAAGATTGGTACACAGACCGCGTGGAAGCGATTATGCGTGTGGTGATTGAATCGGATTTTTTACTATTACACAATATTGATATTAGAAAGATTCGACGGATTTATCAATTATTATTAGCCGTTGCCACTTCTCCACCGTTTAAACCCAATATTCAAAAAATGAGTGAACGCATTGATATTGATAGAAATACACTTATACAATATATTTATAATCTACAAAATGTTGATATGTTGACCCTTCTGCGAAGTCCGAGAAAAGGGCTTACATTGATGCAAAAACCTGACAAAATATATTTGGAAAATTCCAATTTGATTTATGCCATTGCACCGCAACAACACGACATCGGTATGGTACGCGAAACATTTGTCATTAATCAACTCAAAGCGGTACACGACATTCATTATGCAGAAAAAGGCGGGGATGTATTGGTAGATGAAAAATATGTATTTGAAATCGGCGGTCAATCAAAAAAGGGAAAACAAATTGCGAAATTAGATAATGCTTATATCATTGCCGATAATTGGGATTTTAAAACGGCTAACAAAATTCCGATTTGGCTGCTGGGTTTGTTATATTAATTTTTTTTAAATAAAAAAATAAAATCATAATATGAGATTTCGTCCGAAAAATTCATCTAAACTTGTCAGACATTTTAAAAATGTCTGACAAGTTTAGACGAATTTTTCGGGTAGATTTGGTTTCTACGAATAAACAAAATGCGAACAAAATACCTACACATCAAAGCCGGCAAAAACATCTATGAACGCCTTATGGACAAGGGCTTGCGTGTAGAAGACATTACGGTATTTGCAGGTGCGGCGGGTGGACCAAAATGGATTCCACTGTATCATCTTGACAAATATTTGATACAACATTTTCTGAAAAATCATGAGCAGACGATTGATTTTTACGGCACGTCGATAGGGGCTTGGCGGTCATTGGCATACACACATCCTGAGCCTTTGGCGGCTTTAGACCGCTTGGCAGATGTGTATATCGGGCAGCGATATTCGGTGGATCCGCCTTGGTCGGAAGTGTCGGCGGGGTGTTACAAAATTGTGTCTGAAACATTGGGTGAAGCAACCCAAGCTATTCTAAATCCCACCAATCGCAAGCTGCATATTGGCGTAACAAGTACATCTTTTGAGGCTTCACAACTATCTGAAAATCAGCTTAAAAGAAAGTTTCTAAATGTGGCTATCCGGCAAATTGCATACAGAAAAAGTACCAACAAGCTCATTCAGCGTGTCACTTATTCTAATGCCGATTCTATCCTAAATGATGACGGTATTACTGCGCGGCACTTACCTTTAAATGAAGAAAATCTACTCCCCGCCCTACAAGCTAGCGGCGCGATTCCCATGATTATGAATCCGGTACGTATTGACGGGGTGGATTGTTGGGATGGCGGGATGGTGGATTATCATTTGGATTTGAAATACCAAACGAACGGGCTGGTGTTTCAACCACATTTTTTCAGTTATATCAAGCCGGGGTGGTTTGATAAATATACCCGTTTTCGCTACTCGAAGCATCATCACAATACGCTGCTACTCTATCCTTCTGATGAATTTGTGCGTCTGTTGCCCAATCAAAAACTGACCGAAACAAAAGACTTTTACACCTATATGAATGATACAGATAAACGAATTGAAGTATGGTTGAAGGCGAAAGAGCTAGGGCGTTTATTGGCAGAGGATTTTGAACGCTTGTTGGATATGGAAGTGTTGCGGGAGAGTTTGGGGCGGTTTTGAGTTAGGCTGCACTCAACTCAAATCGTAACAACATCAAATCTTCCACTTTGGCAGCAAGAAAAGTAGAAGTCTTTTGCTTCTTATCTGTAAATTCCACTTCAAAAATACCTTCATCCCATTGCTCTACAATCGCTCCGACCTGACCTTTTAATAAACCTTTTTCAGGCACATCTTTGATGAGTGCTACGGTATCTAATAATTTAAAATTAACTGCATTCATATTAAAATAATTTATATAATATAGCAAGTTGTCAAACGTGGAATTTCCTCATTATTTCTAATAATCCACGCTGTTCTAATTTTAAACAAAAATACAAAATTCGTTTGAAATATTTTGTTTCCAACCCTGTTTTACGATAAAAAATATATCAACGCAAGACCCAATACTGCTCCACATCCACCGATTCAATAAACATCTCGCCACCACGCTTATATACCCGACCATTGACGATATTTAGTTTCGGATAATCATCGCCCAATTCTTCAAAACTGATGTCGTAGCTGTCCATATCAATCGAGCCGATGAGGTCTTTGAGTTGCGGTCCCATATTGATGCGACATTTGAAATCATAATCGCCTGCATTGGGTGTGATTTCCGTGAAGCGCATCGAAAATATTTTGCTTTCACCCGACTGTGTGTATTTTCCGGTGAAGCGTTTTGCCAATAATTCATCTTCTGTCAAAGGTGCATTATAGATGCTGTCTATCATATCAAATGTCAGGGCAGTGTATTCGCCATTCGGATGATTGCTCAGGTATTTTCGGTAATAAAATACCGTATTTTTATCAATCGCCACGTTCCAATCTTTGCGCTCATTTACGGTCAGTTCAGGTGTCTTTTTACTGCCACCAAAATACCATCCACCCAATGCCAATATCACCAATAATCCGACGATAAGCGCGACACGTCCTTTTCTTAATGTATAAGATGTTTTCCGTTGATTCATAATTAATTATGAGGTAAAAATATTTTTAATAAAGATTAAAATTGAATGACTCTGTTTACTAAACTTTTCGAGTTTGGTAAACATAAGCGAAGTACAAATATTAGTCATTCCTTGAAAGTCGGTACATTACTTCTCCGATAGCTATCGGAGACTAAACTTTTTGAAGTTTAGTAAACGGGATAACCTTGAAAGTTCGCTAAAACTCGTCAGACATTTCCAAAATCTAACGATACCACACATCTTTAATACTCCGTTTGGTAAACTTCAAAAAGTTTGGTCTCCGATAGCTATCGGAGAAGTAATGCACTGATTTTTAGGTAATTACTAATATTTGTACTTCGTTTACGTTTACCAAACTCGAAAAGTTTAGCAAACGGGTTACTTATTTTTTTATTTTATTTAAAATATTTTTAATTTATAAAATACTATTTTTTAACAAGATAAAAATATCTAAATAACGTTTATTTTGGAAATATTTGATATTCAAAACTTATGTAGTATCGTTAGATTTCCAAAATGTCTGACGAGTTTTAGCTCAAATTCCTTTGCCGCGTTCCCACATATCCCGTATGGCATCGCCGATGCTATCTCCTTCTCCGTCCATAGCTTGTTCGCGCATTTCGCGGTTTTCACTCACTTTTAATTGTCCGTCTTTTTTGACCAAATTAAATTTAAACACATATTCCGGTTCTTCATTAGGGTCTTCGTGAACTGCATTTACAGAACCATAACGCAAATCATTCAACATATAGTTTCCATCGGGCAGTTGAGTAATGCTGTAATAATTATTAGAAAACCACTTCAGCGTTTTTATTTCATACGTATTGCTGTAAGGTTCAACGAGTTCGTGGTTTTTAGGGATTTTTTTAAACTTAATATAAGGTCGTTTATCATTGATAGAATACATGCCTGTGTAATAGGCATCGGGCGTTTCGGCAGTGCCATTCCAGAGGACATTATTGAAAATCAGCGGACCTGTGGTGTAGCGCGTGTAAGGGATTTCCGCATGTTGGAGTGAGGCTTCATAAGCCTTATTGACCCGAAATTTATTATAGGTACAATACATCATATACAAGCTACTCAATGTAATTCCCAGCCAATTGGCAATGGCACGACGCGGTGTAGCACGGGTCATACAAAAGGCTGCAATCAGGCAAATCAGAAAAGGGAAAGTATAGAGCGGGTCGGCAACCGAAATGACATTGAGTGCTACCCGATAATCGGAAAAAGGCAGAAAAAGTTGTGTCCCAAAAGCCGTCAGCGAATCGAGCAAGGGATGTGTAAATACGCTCCAGAAAAACATCCACGACCACGCCCGCCAAGTGATGTGTTGCCCGACATCGCTCCATTTGCGGCTAAAATATCGCCACAATAAAGCCATGACCAATACGCCCAAGCCCAAAATCAAAGAAGCACTCATCAAACCCGGCGCATCGCCTCTTATTGTGGGCATCATCACCGCCAAAACAAATATCGTCAGGTACAAAGACACCCCGATGCCTGCCATACTACCTTTATACAATCGGGTGCGGTCAATGCCATTTTGATAAAATTGATATACGAGCCACCCGAATATCGGCGCAGTAATTATCGCAAATACAATCGAATGACTGAATCCGCGATGAATTGCCAGTGCATGTATATCATCCGTAAAAAAATTAGCGATAATATCAAGGTCGGGAATCGTACCTGCTACCGCTCCCCACATCATGGCTCTGTTGCCTGCCTTTTTGCCGAGTACCACCTCGCCTACCGCAGCACCCAAGGTAATTTGTGTCAATGAATCCATTATTTCTTAGTTCGTAAAAATACTGTATTTAGAATGAAAAAAATATTTAAAAAATCTGTTTACTAAACTTCAAAGAGTTTAGTCTCCGATAGCTATCGGAGAAGTAAGATTCTGATATTTAGATAGTTACAAATTTTAATGATATGCTTACGTTTACTAAACTCGAAAAGTTTAGTAAACGAGATACATTATTTTTTATTTTATAATGAAATCGAAAACTATCAACTGTTTTTCTGCGAAATTTAAACATAATTATTTAATTCATTTAATATAAATTATTTTAAATTTTATTTATTGTTAAAAATGAATTATTTATAAATACCTTTTATTATAAAATATTTTTTATTGAAAAAAATTGTGCTATCTGTATAATCCGTCAAATCTGCGTTCTATTGTCTTTTGGAATTTGGAATTTACCTCGATATACTAACAATTAAAGCCAAAAAGCGTTGTCCAAATTATTAAATAATGAACTTTTATCCTGCCTTTCTTACATCATAAAATACCGTATTAAAGAAACTTTTTTTTAAAAATATCGTTTAACCGCTTGATTTCCATTGTCATTCACGAATTATTCCCTGTACCTTCGACGACATATTTTACATTAGCTATATCTTTATTGGCAGATATTTTGTATTTTTGGTAAGCGAACCCGATAAATCCACCAATTGAAATCATATAACAATATTTTTTAAACTTAGTTATGACATTTACAAAATTTCCATATCAACGACCTGTTCTTGAAAATTATAGCGAAGCATTCGTTGCGCTATTAGATACTTTTGCTTATGCCAAAACCTATCCGGCTCAAAGAGCAGCTTATGAACAGATTGCAGAGATGCGTAAAGAGTTTGAATCCATGAACAATCTTTGTCGCATCCGACATTCTATAAATACGAGCGACAAAACCTACGAGGAAGAAAATACTTTTTTCGACATCAACTATCCACAATACGAATCGCTCAATACCCGATTTTACAAGCTGCTCATTGATGCCCGTTTTCGCGACCTATTGGAAGAAGAGTTTGGTTCACAGCTTTTTACCATTGCCGAACTCAACCTCAAAACCTTCAAACCTGAAATACTGGCAGGTTTGCGAAACGAAAATTGCCTGAAAAGCGAATACACCAAACTCCGCGCTTCTGCCAGAATTCAATTCAATGGTGTAGAATATAACCTGTCCTCTATTTTGCCTTTAGAAATTTCCACCGACCGCGATACGCGCAAAGCGGCTTCGGAAGCCAAATGGGATTTTTATGTACAAAAATCTGACGCAATAGAAGAAATTTATGATAGCCTTGTCAGGCGCAGACATAATATGGCGGTAGAATTGGGCTACAAAAACTTCATCGAATTGGGCTATGCTCGTATGCTGCGCTCTGAATATGATGCCAAAGATGTAGCTAATTTTCGTCAGCAAATCCATAAATACGTAGTGCCTATCGCCTGCGAATTGCGCGAAAGACAAGCCAAACGCATAGGGCTAGATGAATTGAAATATTATGACGAAGGGCTACATTTCAAAACAGGCAATCCAAAACCCAAAGGTGAGCCGGATTGGATTATCAATAATGCTAAAAAAATGTACGCCGAGTTGTCGGGTGAAACACAGGAATTTTTCAATTTCATGTTGGACAATGAACTCCTCGACCTCGTCGCCAAAAAAGATAAAGCTCCCGGTGGTTATTGCTCATTTATCAATAAATACAAAGCTCCTTTTATTTTCTCCAATTTCAATGGCACAAGCGGCGATATAGATGTCCTCACACACGAGGCAGGACACGCTTTTCAAGTCTATTCAAGTCGCAATTTGGGTGTACATGAATATGCTTGGCCCACCTTTGAGGCTTGCGAAATCCACTCGATGAGTATGGAATTTTTCACCTGGCCTTGGATGTCATCCTTCTTTAAAGAGGATACGGACAAATATAAATTTTTGCATATTTCTTCTTCGCTCATCTTCCTTTGCTATGGTGCAGCTATTGATGAGTTCCAGCATTTTGTGTACGAAAATCCCAATATCAGCAATGCAGAACGCAATAAAGCATGGCGCGATATAGAGAAAAAATATTTGCCTTATCGTGATTACGACGGACATGAGTTTTTGGAAAATGGTGGTTTTTGGCAACGTCAAGGACATTTATTTTTCACACCATTTTACTACATTGATTACGTCTTGGCTCAAATCTGCGCTTTCCAATTTTGGATTAAAGACCACCAAAACCACGATAAGGCTTGGGATGATTATGTCCGGCTTTGTAAGGCAGGTGGCAGTAAGCCTTTCCTCGAATTGGTCAACTTCGCAAATCTGCAATCGCCCTTTGAAGAAGGTTGTATCAAATTAGTTGTGGGAGATATTAAAACATGGTTGGATAATGTGAGTGACGATAGTTTGGTGTAAAATAACAAATTCCAAGCACCAAATTCCAAAACGCAAGAATCTTGGAATTTGGTGCTTGGAATTTAAAATAATGTAGTTTGTTTGCCAAATGCCATTGGATTTTCGAGCATCAATAGGTCTTGCTTGATGTGAATACCGCTACTATATCCGATAAGGCTGCCATTGATACCAATGACGCGATGACAAGGTACGATTATCGGAATCGGATTTTGATTGCAGGCACCACCTATGGCTCGGACGGCTTTTCTGTCACCGATTTTCATAGCAATTTTGAGATACGACACCGTTTGCCCGTAAGGAATATCCAATAATTCACGCCATACTTCTCTTTGAAAATCTGTGCCGCGCAAGGTCGTTTTTACGGTAAAAAATGTCCGTTTTTTACAAAAATATTCTTCCAATTGCGCGAAACATTCATCCAGACATGGCGGTACATTACCACGCACTGCGTGTGGTGGCATATCATCAAAATACTTGATTTCAGTAACACCTTCCGACGTACTGCCAGTGATTTTCAGCAAGCCAATCGGCGAATCAAACCACGCTGACTGTATCATTGTATCAAAATAAATTTGGCAGATTCATGCCCGGTGGTATGATGCCCGACATCATATTTTGTGCTTCTTCACCCGCTTTAATTTTGGCTTCTTCCGTAGCACGATTGAAGGCGGTAATCAGCAAATCTTCTAATTCTTCGCCATTTTCGGGTGCCAGCAAACTATCTACGATGGTAATATTGGTGACAACCTGATTGCCGTTGGCAATGATTCTGACTCTGCCGCCACCAGATTCTCCTTCTACCGTGATACTGTCCAGTTTTTTTTGAAGGTTCTCCTTCATGCCTTGAATTTGGTCTAACATAATAATGCTTTAATGATGTAATGCTACAATGTTGTAATGTAATTTAATTTATGAATTATTTTTTATTTTAATGAAAAAAATAATATTTGTAAAAACACCTTTAACTTAATGACATTGTGCTTAAATGATATAATGTGTTAATGATTTTTAATTATTTTCTGTGTTGTAAAAAATCCTTCTGATTGTATCGAAATAAAATACAAACCATCCGGTAAGTGTGCTATATCAATTTCAGATGTATTGGATATAAAATCTGCTGTCAATATGCCTGTACTATCGTAAATTTTGATACCAATGTCCTGATTATCAATACCTATAATACTAATTTTTTCTTTAACAGGATTGGGATAAATATAAATATTATTGTTTCGGTTTACTTTGACGTTGACAATTTTTGAGTATTCAAAATCTCCGTTATTATCCATCTGTTTGAGCCTGTAATAGTTCATACCCTTTTGAGGATTTGTGTGAATATAAGTATATTCATTGGCACTTCCTGTACTTTCCGTAAAGCCAATTCTGTACCATGTAGCAGCATCCATGGCATGTTGGATTTCGAAGCCATTACTATTAGTTTCGGAAGCGGTTTGCCAAGTCAACAGCACCACATCTTTATTGGTCAATGTTGCCTTAAAGTTGGTCAATTCAACAGGCAGATTCGTTTCCAGATATTCAAACGGATGAAAGACCGTCTCGCCATTCAGCGTAATATCAAACCGCCATGTACCATAAGGTCCGTTGCTTGGCAGATTCCAAAACCACCACCACCAAGAGGCAACAAAATTTTGTTGGAAGGTCTGATTCCAAGTATTCCAAACCGACAAGTCGGGTCTTCGGAGTGTAAGTGTTGCAGTTTGTCCGGCTATCTGGTCTTTATAATACGCACCAACATATACCCTTTCTCCTACAATGAAATTATTTTTAAAATTCGTTACCTCGTTCACCAAGGGGCAATCAGGTACGGGCGGTGCGCTATGTGTCAAGGCGGCATTGATACGTGTCTGTGTATGAGGCAGTTGTGTTTGCCACCATGAGGCGTTGTTCAAGCTATTGCAAGTGCCTTGATAAGGGTCAATCAAATTCCCCGCATTATCATATATTTCAAAATGTAAGTGCGGACCGGTAGAATATCCCGAACTGGCAACCACGCCAAGATACTCTCCTTCTGCAACCGTACTGCCTACACTTTTTGAAGTCAGTGAGTTTGCCTTCAGATGCCCATACCAAGCCACCGAACCATCAGAATGTCGAACATAGACGGCGTTCCACTGAGTTTGATTACCAAATTGGCAGCTTTGGTCATATTGATTATCTTGTTTAAAAATAATCATTCCGGGTGCTGCTGCAACCACGTTCACCAAATCATTTTCATACAAATACCAGGGGAAGGGCCAAGTAAAAAAGTCCGTTCCTTGGTGTCCGTTGTAGCTTCTCGCATTACAATTATAATCCAGAATATTGGACGTTAAATCTTGGTCAACATAATTCGAGACGCTGTAAAAATTATTGAAATCCAGTGCGACATCTTTCTGCAAAGGAAAGCTAAAACTTACGATATCCGCATCCAAATTCGTTTTTAAAACACCGGTTTTTTTGAGCTGTTTTATATTTTCATCCAATTGTATTTGTATAGCTTCACGTTGATTATCTGTCAAACATTTAGCTTGTAAATTGTCATTATAAATACCTCGGCCACCAGAATAAATCGTTTCGTCCGATTGAGCAAAAAGTAACAAACATGTAAAGAAAAATGTGCATAAAGTAGAGTATGTTTTTTTCATAGTAGATTGATTTTTAGTTAATTATCAACTCGGTTTTTCCATGACTGTACCACATTTATCGCAAGTACGCAGGCTTTCAGAATCCATAAAACGATTCATCACGACAGGCAACTGCTTCACGATGTCTGTCATTTCAAAACTGTCTTCATGTAATTTGTGATTACAATTTTCGCAAAACCACATCAGTTTGTCATGCTCTTCGGGCGTGCGATAACGCTCTATCACCAGACCTATCGTATTGGCAGGTCGCTGCGGCGAATGTGGAATGCGCGGCGGCAACAAAAACATCTCACCCTCACGTATCGGGATGTCTTCCGGCGTGCCGTTTTCATTAATAATTTTTAATATAATATCACCTTCTATTTGATAAAATAATTCTTCCCCATCTTCAAAGTGATAATCTTTTCTGCCATTCGGTCCACCGACCACCATGACAATATAATCGTCATTTTCAAGATACACCTGCTTATTGCCTACGGGCGGTTTGAGCAAATGACGGTTAGAGTCTATCCAACCCTGTAAATTAAATGGCTTTCTGATTGTTGACATAGCGAATATTTTAATTAGTACATTGTTAAAAAAGTTTTTTAACTTTTTTTGGAATGTAAAATGTAAAATAATAAATGTAAAATGTAAAAGTGTCGATAGTAGGTATATAAAATATTCTTGTTTTTTTTACTTTATAATAATTTAAAAATCAATTAAATACGAAAAAATGTATTTGTATTGCGTCCTACAACTTTTACATTTTAAATTTGATATTTTACATTTTACATTAATTTTAATTTGTAAAGAAACTTTTT
>CALIZI010000133.1 GCA_938028705.1 uncultured Saprospiraceae bacterium
AAAATGTAAAATGTAAAAGTGTCGATAGGACATGAAGTTATTTATTTTTAAATTGTTATATATTTAAAATTTTGAAAATCAAATTATTGTTAAAAAACATTCACGTTATACACTTTTACATTTTACATTTATTATTTTACATTACAATAACGATTTTCACCTTATAGTACAGATGAGCAAAAATATTTTTATTTTTAAAATATGACATTGTCAAGATAAATATTATTTTAAATAAAATTATAAATTATAAATATTTTTTATTTAAAAATAATTTAATTTAAAAAAATAATAACACTCCACACTCCACACTCTATTTGTCACTCTCTACTCTCTACTCGTCACTCTCTACTATCCAACTCACCACTCGCCAACTCACCACTATATTTATTATACAAAAATGAAATAATCAAAAGCAAGACACCAAGCGAGACAAAAACAATGGTTTTGGAAATGGTATTGAGGTGCGCGATGTCGTAAACGAATAATTTGAGCAAAGTAAGTCCAAACAAAACGATAGCCGCCACACGCAAATACTTCTTCTTTTTCCAAATACCCAATGCTATCGCCAATAAGGAATAAACACCCCATAAAATGCTGAGTCCGAGTTTGTAAGGTTGTGTAGAGTGTGCCATATCCATCCAATGAATCAACTCGCTGCTGAGTATCCAGATGATACATACGTGCAGTAAAATCTCGAATTTAGGGTATAAGTCCTCAATCCAACCCTGCCGAACCAGTTGGTGAAAAGCATACATAAAAGCCGCAAAAACTGCGAGGAAAATATATCGAACCAAGATAGCCGAAATGCCCGCTTGGTAGTGTTCACTCGGATTCAAATACCCGTTTCGCAATTGGCTGAGTGCAAAAAGCCCGATAGCCAGCAGGAGTACACCAATAATTGCATTTAATCCGATATTGAATTGACCGAATGCTTTGTTTTTCCAAAATTTTATATTTAAAAAAGATAAAATAGTAAGAAATACAAATGTATAAATAGCCAACCAAATATTCTTTAAGCTTAAAATATTACGATTCGGAATAGGGTATTGACCGGATGCGTCCTTATGCGTGACAGCGAGCAGTTGATTGAAATAGTCACTGATTTCCAACCTAAATGCGAGATAAATGACGGACACTAAAATAGCTCCAAGTGTATATTGAATGACTTTCTTAAAGTCTATTTCTGTATTGAATGTCGGACTATATTTTTTATCGGAATTGATATAGACAATAAAACTAAAAGCGGCAATAAACAAAGCCGAACTTAAAAAACGAATATTAAAAATTGGTATAAATGATAAAGAATCGTGATAATAATATCTAGGGTATAGCATTTCCCAATCTTGCACCAAACTCAATAGTGCCAAGACCATCAGAGGATAAGATAAAATTTCATAGACAGATTCATTTTTTGTTCTGCCAATCCAAAACAATAAAGCTGCCTCGCCTGCCCAGAGTAGCGTCACCCAATTGCCGTCCAGTTGTATAGGAATCGTTATCGTAATAAATATCAAAACCAAACCCGATACAATATAAAATAAGTTCTTGTCTGCCAGTTGTTTACGATAAATCATAACACTGACTCCAAAGTGTATTATCGCATTAAAAAGGGTAAACAAACCCAAGTATTTTTGCCCTGTTTCATGCCCATTCAGCATGGTGTAACCCAAGCCGAAAAAGATAAAAGAATTGCCCAAGAGAAGCATAATATCGTCTATACGGAATTTTTCATTTTTCAGTAATTTATAAGCTAAAAATGTCGCATAAAAAATCGCAAAAAACACGGTCAGAAAGGTCAATGCCGTTCCCAAATCCGTTGCCTTTTGGTAGCTCATAGCGTACCATCCTGCATACATCAACCATGTCAAGGCAAAGGCAGCATAATATACAGGTTTCCAATATCTGAACACCGCTACGGCAAGAATCCCGGCATTGATAATTGCCATATAAGTAAAGAGGGTAGTCATACTTCCCGGCTCGGTACTCAACAAAAAAGGTACGGCATAGGCACCCACCAAACCAATCAGTGCAATTATCTGACGGTCATAACTCACTGCTGCAACAACGGTAAACACCGTCAGTATCACCATCAATGCAAAGGCAAGCCATTGTGGAATCAAACCAAAAAAACTAAAGGCGGCAAAGGTGATAAAATACATAATCGCCATAGCACCACTGACCAAAACGGAGCTGTAATTCGTGTATTTTTCCTTCAATTTAAGCCCGAAGCCCAATAAGCCCAAGCCCACCAAATAGCCCAAAATAATGCGCGTCAAAGGACTAATCAAATCATGGTCAATGGTATATTTTGCACCAATCGCCACACCGAGTATCGTGATGACAATCCCGATTTTATTCGTCAGATTTTCGCCGATAAATTTCTCTAAATTAGATTCTTTATTGAATAGAGTAGGAGAGGGGCGTGGCTTAGACGCAGGGGCTTGTGCCTGTTCTATGGTGGGCGTGTCCACCTTTGGAGTTTCGACGATTGGTGTAGTGATAGCTTGTGGTTCTTCCACAACTTCTACTTCCTCAAAGAGCGGTATATTGACGGGTTGTGCATCCTCCGCAATTGGTGCTTCTTCAAAGACCGTATCGACGGTTTGTACTTCTTCTACAATTGGTGTAGCGACGGCTTGCGTCTCTTCAACAACTTGATTATCCATACTTTCCAGAAGCCTGATGTCTTTCCGCAAATCAGATATTTCACGTAAAAAAGCGTTTTGCGTTGCCAGAAGTCGGTCTAATTTTGTTTCAAGTCGTTTGATGTGTTCTTGATTATTGGTCATTTTTGGTTGTTTTGCGGTAACATGCCACGAAGTTTACAAAGCGCACTAAAATCGAACTAACACAAAAGAAAACTGAGATTTTTATAGAAATTCTCTGGAAATCCTTGTGCTTCTTTTGCGTGAGTTCGACCTTCGTGTTTTTGTGTCCTTTGTGGTAAATAATTACCTTTTGTGTATGTGAATCTCCAACAAACATAGCCCAAAAGATATTGTCTGCCAAAATATTTTCTTCCTTTTAAGGATTTTTTAAGTAAGCGATGTACGAATGACAGGGTAAATTAAGGCGGCTTTCGATAATCTATGACTTATGATGTTAAAAAAATTAACTTTTCCACTTCTTACTCATAAGTGCTTGATAATCAATTGTCAAAATTTGACCTATTATTCGCATTATTTATTGTAAATTTGGGTACTAATAAGACAATATTAACCGAAATAATAGAAAACTCACTTATCAAAATTATGAAAAACATACTTTCTCTAATGGCTATCTTAGTCATGATATCCTCTTTTGTATCAAAAAATAGAATATATATACTTCCACGAGAAATTGGCATTATTGAAAATTGTGAAGGCAATGAAGCAACAGCCAAAATAGAAATAAACACGAACTCTGAGCAGAAAATCGCAATATGTTCCTTTGAATTAGATGGTATAGAATTTACACTGAGGGCTAATGGCAAAGAGTTGAGCAAATCAGATATTGTGTATGTAGATGAAAAGAATCCTTTAGAAATTGAATTAAAATATATAATTTCTGAACATAATAGACCATCCCATTTTAAATTCATGAGCGACCTGACCAAATACATAGAAAATACTGTTCAATTGAATTATGGAGCGTTTTCTATTAGTCATAAAGCCATTAAAGAAGCTGAGGAACAGGTTTTTAATCTTACCGAATCTTGCAATGATAGTATTAGGATACACTTTCCACGCAGCGGAACCAGGTCGAGTGCGACATTGTATAAAGATTCTATATTTACCGATTCACCTTACAGGCGTGTCTCATATCTTATAATGGATGAAGAAAATTATTTGACATTTTTAAAGGAGGATATTGGCAGATACTATGTTCGATATATGTCCTGCCATTGGGGGAATGAGTTTTGGTTAAGGATACAATGAAAATACACACGCACTTCAACACACTTTAAAGTCAGCAAACTTGTTTGTAACTTTACGTACTTTTGCAGTCAAATATTCTGTACCTCAATTTATGATCAAATCACTAAACCATGCACTTAAATTGTCCTGAATGTAGTACCCCTATTCCTTCCGATGGTGTCAATATCGTCAAGACGATAGCCATCTGCAAATCATGTGACAACATCTTCGCCTTTGAAGAAGAACTCACTACGGCGGGCTTGCCGGCGGTTATTGAGCAGCCCAAACGCATGAAAGAAGAAATTTACCATATTCCGCCGGGTATTGAAGTGTTGAAGATTGAGAGTATGTTGGAGATTATGGTCAATTGGCGACGCTCAGGCAAGTTCTTTTTGCTGTTTTTTGCCATTATGTGGAATACCTTTATCGGATTTTTTATTGTCACAGCCTTCGCTAGCGGAGGCATTGGTAGTGCGGGAATCTTCCTTGCACTCTTTATGATTCCTTTCGTTGCGGTAGGGGCGCATTTATTGTATCAAAGTATTGGTCAAATATTTAATACCACTTTTGTAACTGTCACCAATCGCAATGTCTCTATCGAACACAAACCCTTTAATTTTTTAATACAAAAGGATGAGCATTTTGCGCGGGAAGATGTCGAACAGCTATATGTCAAGCGATATAGTATAGGCAGTACAAATGGTAATCCTGTATATGCGTATAATGTCATTATGATGATGAAAAACAAGAAGCCTTATACCTTGATTAAAGGCTTACGCTCACTCGAATCTGCACGTTTTATTGAGCAGGAAATTGAAAATTATATGAACATTGAAGATAAAATAATTCGCGGTGAATGGCAAGGTGATATTTTAGTGAATAGTAAATAAAATTATATTTTTCATATTGATTGTTAGTTGATTGTAATACTTTTATTGTCAAATAATCTTATGAGAAAAATGACCTGCAACTAAAAACAAGGTCTAAAAAGGGCTTGAAATTTTATATTTCAAGCCCTTTTTAGTTGCATTAAATTTAAATATAATATATTATGTGTCACAAATGCAACTAAAATGACAATTTTTACTACTACCTTATATGACAATTTACTGCCGATAAATCCATTTAGAATACACCCATACCATTAATTAAAAATCCAACAGGCATGAAGTTTAAAGGCTATCTAATACTATTTGTATGCGTATTTGTTATCTTTAACATAACGAGTTATGGACAAGTGTATATCAACGAAATAATTGCAGACAATGAGACTATACTAACCGACGGCGAAGGTGAATACAAGGACTGGATAGAACTCTATAATACAAGCAATACAGCGATTAATTTACAAGGCTGGTATCTGACAGATAACTCAAGTGATTTGACTAAATGGACATTTCCGGCTGTCACAATTGGTGCAAATAGCTATTTGATTGTTTGGGCATCCGGCAAGCACCCGACGAGTCTGAATAATGGCTTACACACCGATTTTTCATTAGAAAGTAATGGTGAATACCTCGCCCTCGTGATGCCCGATGGTCTTACGATTGCCAATGACTTTATCTATACCAATCTGCCCGAAGATATAAGCTATGGCATATTTTCCGGCTCAGATGGCGAGTATAATAATGACGGTAATTTTATCCCACTTGCTACACCTACTCCCACATCAGCAAATACAAATGCCCTTGAAGCCCCAGTAGCATTTTCTGTTGACGGACGATTTTTCAATAGCAGTTTTACAGTGGCACTTTCCACAACCGTTCCCGGCGGAACGATTCATTATACCACCAATGGCAGTACGCCGACAACTTCCTCCGCAACGTACAACTCACCAATTACGATTAACTCTACGACCCAACTCAAAGCCATTGTCGTATATTCAGGTGGCGGCACAAGTCCTGTCAAAATTGAGCGTTATGTAAAAATTGCCAATAACATTGCCTCAGCCGATTCCGACTTACCGATTATTCTGATAGAAAGCTATGGCGACACCATAATCAGAGATGCTCAAACAACTGCCTTTGCTTCTATCATAGAGCCTGATGCTTCAGGCAGAGCACAAACAACGGATGCGCCAACTTATTCCGGTCCCATAGGAATCAGAGTTCGCGGTAGTTCATCTTCTAATTTTGCAAAAAAACAATTCAAAGTAGAAACGTGGGATGAAAATAATGAGGAAATTAATGTAGAAATACTTGACATGCCAGCCGAGTCAGATTGGGTACTGTATGCGCCCGGACGCTTTGACAGAGTTTTGATTAGCAACCCCTTTATGTATGAGCTTTCTCGTAAAATGGGTTACTATGCCCCACGTACCCAATTTGTAGAAGTCTATCTCAATCAAAACGGTGGAAATATCAATGCCAATGATTATGTGGGTTTGTATATATGGACAGAAAGTATCAAGCGTGATAATGATCGTGTAGATGTTAAGAAACTTGAATCTACCGACAATAATAGCCCTGAAGTCACAGGCGGATATATGTTTAGAATTGACAGAGACGAAACATGGATGACCGCTAATGGTCAAAATATCGTAGAAAACGAACCGGGTGCCGATGCTACCACAGCCCAACAAACTTACCTAAGAAACTACATTCAGGATTATGAAAATGCACTATACTCCGGCAATTGGCTCGACCCGAATACAGGTTACAAAAACTATATCAACCTTGAGTCGTGGGTTTTTGAACATACGATGCGAATCCTTGCCAAAGACCCCGACGGCTTGCGATTGAGCAGCTACTATTATAAAGATAGAGAAGAACCAATAAACGCCGGACCCATCTGGGATTTTGACCGCACACTCAACTCCGATGACTCGCGCGATGATGTAGCCAATGAATGGTTTTATAATGTAGGTAATAATCGTGTTGATTTCTTTGAATTTAGTTGGTGGAGCAGAATGACGGAAGACCCCGACTGGCGCGTAGAGTGGCACGACAACTGGTTTACACAAAGACGCGAAGGCTGTTTTCAGACCAATGTCATCAACAACCTAATTGATAGTCTCGTTGCCATTATACAAGAGGCTGAAGCTAGAGATGAGGCACGTTGGGCAGGTGTAAATGGTTACGGTTATCGTTACGACGCTACGCTTGCCGGCGAAGTCCAAGCCCTCAAAAATTGGCTCAATACCCGCATGAATTGGATTGATAGCCAACTTATTCCTAATCCCGGATTCTCTCTGGCAGAAGGTGTCGTTTCTCCCGGCACATCGGTTACATTATCCAATACTTACGGTGCAGGTACAATTTATTATACCACCGATGGCACTGACCCGCGCTTACCGGGTGGAGGCTTTTCGCCAAGTGCCATTCAATATACCGGACCTATTCCCATCAATAGCGTGACTGCGATTTCCGCACGTATTTATGTCAATGGAAATTGGGGCAATCAAATCCAATCCCCTTGGGGCGCGATATGTACGCAGCGTTACCAATTACCACAGGATTATTCGGACATTATTATCAATGAAATTATGTATCATCCCGGACTTGCCTGTGGTGCATTTACCCCCGAATTGGATTACATCGAAATCACCAATGCAGGTAATACGACCATTGATATGAGCTTTGCCGAATTTACGAATGGTGTACAATTTACATTTCCCTTCGGCAGCTCACTTGCTCCTAATCAATTTTATATTATTGCAGAAGACAAAACCATTTTTGATGCCAATTATAGCGCAACGGCAGACGGACAATACACAGGCACATTAAGCAATAAAGGAGATTCACTCGTTTTAAAAGACATTCAAAACAACATTATCGACCTCGTAGATTTTAATGATAAAAGCCCCTGGGATGAAGCCCCCGACGGCGATGGTCCTTCCCTCGAATTGCTCGACCCTTCTTTGGATAATAATGACGCGATAAGCTGGTTTCGTTCCGACAATGCCTGTGGCACTCCCGGCGTAGCCAATAGTCGTTTGTGCAATGTTGCGGCTACACCGATTGTGATTAATGAAATCAATTATAACCCCTCTATATCGCCCAATACAGGCGATTGGGTCGAATTATACAATCCCAACGCGAGTGCTGTCAATATTTCTAATTGGGAATTTTATGATGGAGAAAATCAATTTATTATCCCTTCGGGAACAACGCTGCAAGCTGATGAATATTTGATACTTACAGAAGATGCGGCTGCGTTCAGTGCTTCGTTTCCACATTTAAATGCTAACCAAACTATCGGAGATTTAGGTTTTAATTTGAGCAATGGCGGTGAGCGTATTTCATTATTTAATCAAAATAAATGTCTCTCTGACTATGTAAGTTATAATGATAAAAGCCCATGGGATACCATTCCCGACGGCAATGGTCCGACACTTTCTCTCATTACACCAAATTCCGATAATGCCCTGCCACAATCATGGGAATCCTCTTCCAATATCAACTCTGCCTACGGTACGCCCGGACGCGAAAATACGCCTTGTGTGGAAAACAGCGTCATTCTGCCCAATTTAATTTGTGCAGGATTTCCGATTCCTGTAAAAATAGATTCAGTGTATAGCGATATGACTTTTACATGGTTATTAGTTGGAGCTACGCCCGACAATTTTGTCACCAATTCAGATACCATAATCTGGAATACGCCGGGTACCTATAATATACAATTAATTACCAAACATTATGAATGTACCAAAATATATACTCAATCAGTAACGGTAGAAGATTGTAATACTATTCCAAATATTGTTGATGATAATTTTGCTATAAATGAAGATAATGTATTATCAGATAATGTATTGACGAATGACAGCGACCCTGATAATGACAACCTTACGGTAAATACCATTCCACGAAGCAATGTCTCCAATGGTACATTAATTTTAAATCCCGATGGTACTTATGACTACACGCCAAATGCGAATTTTTATGGTATGGATAGTTTTATTTATGAAGTATGTGATGATGCGACTTTTGGAATTACCACGACGACATCGGGTAGTTTTTCCGGTCAAGTCACAGCAAGTGGAGATGACCTAGAGGAACTGACCACCGGCACGATAGAAGTCAACAGTAGTGATTTGGATATTATGGAAGACAGTCCTGATTTTTATAGTGCCATTGGGATTCGGATAACAAATATCACTGTGCCACAAGGTGCTAATGTGACAGGTGCTTACTTAGAATTTGTGGCAGATGAAGCACAAAGTGTAGCGACTTCATTGACCATTAGTGCAGAAGCTACGGGAAATGCAGCCGCTATTCCTACAACCGCTAATGCCTTGACTTCAAAAACCAAAACAAATGCGACAAGTTCATGGTCGAATCTTCCGGCATGGGTGATTGGAAATACTTATCAAAGTGCAGACATCAGCCCTGTCATTCAAGAACTCATCAATCGTGGCGATTGGGCGACCGGCAATGCTATGACCTTCATCATTGAAGGCACAGGACGGCGTACTGCCGAATCCTTTGACGGTACAGCTCCGCCAAAATTAGTTATTAATTACGAAGTCATATCAAGTGGTGGTCAGGTGGACGTATCACTTTGCAATACGGCTGTGGCGATGATTAATATCGCCTCTGTAAATGATGCACCAATTACCGTAAATGATGTAGCAACTATGATAGAGGATATGTCATTTAATGGTAATGTTGCAATAAATGACAACGATGTAGAAGGTGATAATTTGACCGTCAATATCACACCTATTTCAGGTGTATCAAATGGTACATTAATCCTCAATTCAAACGGTACATACAGCTACATCCCTAATTCAAATTTCTTTGGTACAGATAGTTTTATTTATGAAATATGTGATGATGGAAATCCGAATTTATGTACACAGGCAACAGTCAATATAACGGTTAATTCTATCAACGATGCTCCTCTTCTTCAAAATGATTTCTTACAAATACAAGAAGATGCAGTTCTTTCAGGAAATGTATTGACCAATGCCGGTGATGTTGAAAATCATACTTTGAGTGTCACTACAAGTCCAGTCACAAATACCGGCAACGGCACAATTATACTCAACGCCAATGGCACATATACCTATACGCCATACACCAACTTCTTTGGCGTAGATTCATTCGTTTATGAAGTGTGTGATAATGGAACGCCTGTCGCATGTAGTACGGCTTCAGTTACCATAAATATAGTCAAAGAAAACGATGCGCCAATTGCTGTAAATGATACGGAAACGGCAACAGAAGATATATCATTGAATGGCAATATTGCAACAAATGACAGTGATGTAGAAGGCGATAATTTGACGGTCAATACCATGCCGATAACACTAACTCAAAATGGTGCGCTGTCACTTTTAGTAACCGGCTCATATACCTACACGCCTAATGTGGATTTTTATGGTACAGACACTTTTGAATATGAAATTTGTGATGATGGAAGCCCCATTTTGTGCGATACGGCGAGTGTGACGATTGATGTCATGCCTGTTAATGACGCACCTATACCACTACCCGACACATTGTCGATGTTTGCCAATTCTTCTATACAAGATAATGTATTATTAAATGACTCAGATATAGAAAATGACGGACTAATAACAATGACCACTCCGGTAGTCTCACCTTCGAATGGTACGCTTATCATCCAGTCGAATGGTAATATTGATTACACACCAAATTCAAACTTTGTCGGTACAGATAGTTTCACTTATGAGGTCTGTGACAGTGGCACGCCTATAATGTGCGATACCGAAACAGTAACTATCATCATTGAGCCGGATTGTATAAACATTGAATTAGCGGCTTGGCTTGAAGGGGCTTATATATCTACACTTGGTGAGATGCGTAATACACTTGCTGCCACAAGAAAATTATTGCCCGGACAAACGCCCGCCAGTAATCTTGCCAGCCCTACACCTGCCGGACAGCCTTACTCTGCTGCCCCTTGGAACTACGCAGGCACAGAGGGTGCAGCTTGGACAGACGCAAATTATACAGGCGATGAAACGGATTGGGTCTTGGTGTCTTTCCGAACAGGAATAGCAAAAAATACGGAGGTCGGTATGACAGCTGCCTTGTTGATGAAAGACGGTAATATCACCTTTCCTGACCGCTGTGCCTTGACTTCTACCGTAGCCAGTCCGCTTTATATTGTCGTGGAGCATCGCAATCATATCGGCATAATGACTCCGCAGCCCGTTGATGTCATTGGCAGTACACTAACTTATGATTTTAGAGTAGCAGACAGCTACCGCGACCCGACAAGTTTCGGACAAAAACAAATCTCAACAGGCGAGTGGACGATGTATGCAGGTGATGCAGACCAATCTGATTTTCCAAGTTTTGACATACAAGGAACGGATAAGACCATCTGGTTTGATAATAATGGGATTTTCGACTATTACTTTTCACCTGATTTCAATTTAGATGGAGACATCAATGGACAAGATAAGTCATTGTGGTTTGAAAATAACGGAATTTCGTCGCGTGTACCGAAGTAAAAAAAAATACACGTAAGTAGTTCTACAAAAATATCTTAACCCAAGTTGAATATGTAGCCCCCAAAAATCAGAGCGGGGAGAGTTGTCAGACGAATTCTTTTGCTAAAAGCGAAGATCTGATCAAATAATCGGTGCCTTCTAAAACAGCATTCGTCTGACAACTAAACCACCTAAAAAACTTGGGGGCTACATATTCAACTTGGGTTAACCACTAATCCAAATTCAAGCCCAATGCCGTCCCAATATGTTCGCCAAATTGAGTATTGAGTGTTTTTTGATTATTAATTAAATATAATTTTAATTTGTATTAATTTAAAATTTAATTATTTACAAAAATAAAAATAAATAAATTACTCGCGTTCGATTTGTAATTTTTAATTTGGCGAACACATTGCGTCCATTATTGAATAAAAATTAAAAATGAGCATGGGTACAAAAACGAATCGCACCCACGGGTACGTATAGCCACTCATTGGTACTCGACGGCAGAATCGTTGATACTAAGCAAATGCTTATCGGACAGTAATTTGAACATGCCCTAAAGAAATTCTCCGTCGCAAAAAAAGGTACATCGTTTTATCATAGAATGGTGTGCCTTTTTTTAGTGCTTTTATCCACAAAACATTTTGCAAAATGAAATACAAATCATAACTTGACAATGTCATGTTTGATTTTTATTTAATATAATTGGCATTTTGCTCTTGAATTTGGGCTAAAACTCGTCAGACATTTTCAAAATTCACCGATGATGTCATATTTTCCAGCAAAGTTTAAATGCCTGACGAGTTTTAGCCCAAATTCGGAAAAAATATCCCATATTAAATACAAACGTATTTTTATTTTAAAAATATGACATTGTCAAGATAACTTCACAAACCAAGTACCACAACACTACGAACTACAACACCACAACACTAAATCATGAAAGCGATTACATTTCAAGATAAGCAAATTTTAAAGTATGAAGACATCGCCGACCCGACGATTTTGAGGGAAGATGATGCGATAGTCAAAGTCCACATTGCAGGTGTATGTGGTTCGGATTTGCATGTCTATCATGGGCGCGAAACGGGGATTGATTGTGGTACGGCGATGGGGCATGAGTTTGTGGGTGAGATAGTGGAAACTGGTAAAGCAGTCAGGCATTTTCGTAAGGGTGATGTGGTCATTAGCCCGTTTACGACGAGTTGTGGGGTATGTCATTTTTGTACCATTGGCTTGACTTGTCGCTGTGTGCATAATCAGATTTACGGTTGGCGCGAAGAGGGCGAAGGGCTGCATGGCGGACAAGCGGAATATGTGCGTGTACCGCTTGCCGATACGACCCTGATGTTGCTGCGGGAAGGGATGTCGCAAAAGGCAGGATTGCTACTTGGCGATAATTTTTCGACAGGTTATTACTGTGCCGAACAAGCTGATATTCAACCGAATGGCGTGTATGTGGTCTTAGGTTGTGGTTCGGTGGGTTTGATGGCGATATTGGCAGTGCAGATGTTGGGTGCGTCACAGGTGTATGCCATAGATGCGATTCCCGAAAGGCTCAAAAAAGCTAGCGAATTTGGCGCGATTCCGATTAATTTTAAAACAGAAAATCCTGTAAATATTATCACCGAAGCCACAAAGGGAAGCGGTGCAGATGCTGTTTTGGAAGTCGTGGGAAGTGTGGAAGCTAGCCGAATGGCGATGAATTTGGTGCGTCCCGGCGGTACTATTTCTACGGTGGGTGTGCATACTGCAAATCACTTTGCGTTTTCACCGATAGAAGCCTACGATAAAAATCTGACCTTCAAAATCGGTAGGTGTCCGGCGCGATATTATATGGAAAAATTGGCAAACAATATACACGTATTCGACCAACAAATCAGTAGCGTCATTACCCATGAATTTGATTTATCAGAAGGCGTAGAAGCCTATCGTTTATTTGATAAAAAAGAAGATGGTTGTATAAAAGGTGTGCTGACGTGCTGATGTGTTGAAGTGCTGATGTACTCACGTGTTGTGTGCTTTACAGGCTGACCGAAAACACTGTACTGACGACTTTAGCCGTCAAGTAAATTTTATTTTAATTTTTAAATAAATAAAATTCAGTCGTTTATAAATATATTTTTCACTCTTGCGACGGCTAAAGTCGACCTGTGCGATTAAAATGAGTTGAGACTTGCAAATCAATTTTTTGCGATAAAGGTACGTTAGTACCGACCCTGTTTGTAGTAAAATAATCCCCAAAACCTCCTAAGCTCCGTAGGAGCGGCACTGTTTGTACATTTAA
>CALIZI010000134.1 GCA_938028705.1 uncultured Saprospiraceae bacterium
TACGGTGAAAAGTATGGGTAAGCGTAAAGTCCGGCTATCAAAGCTATAAGGTTTTCGGAAACCTTATAGCTTTTAGGTCAATTCCGAAGTTAAATATGAAAGAGAATTTCACCGACCCACACTTTTTACCGTAGTGCCTTATTTTTAAAACATGACATTGTCAAGATATTGAATTATTGAATGAATAAAAAATCTGCGCTGAATTTGACCTAAAACTTGTCAGACATTTTGAAAATGTCTGACAAGTTTTAGGTCAAATTCAAAACGAAGCATTTTATTTATATTTAATAAAAATTCAATTTAATATTATCTATATTTTATTAACACATTACTATATTTCAGTATCATTGCATTAAAAAATATTATATGAAAAAAATATTATTCATCCTCACTTTACTTTGTATATCTACGTTCATATTTGGTCAAATCAGTCAAGGTGGCATACCACCGAGTTTTGAATTAATGACCAAAAATTATGATGTCATTCCCATTAAACATTTACCTCATGTTGACATTGAAAAAATTAAAACGGAAGAAGTCGAAAAAAACGGTACTGCCTACAATATCGGCAAACAAATTCCGGTAGATTATAACACGTCAAATTCCGGTATATGGCAGACACTCCCAAACGGAAGCCGTATCTGGAGATTACACATTCAAGCCGATGAAAAAGCAAGGGCATTAAATACCTATTTTAGTGATTTTTATTTGCCGAAAGGCAGTCGTCTATTTATTTATAATAAAAATAAAACACATATATTAGGCACATATACTCAACATAATAATCATCAATCAGGCAGATTTTCAACAGAACTTATCCGCGATGACAATTTGATAATAGAATACCACGAAGCACCCGATGTGAATGAGGCAGTGCGGCTTCAACTATCTAATATCGGCTACATATTCAGAGGCGTAAAGTCGCTAAAAAACTTCGATGATTTTGGAGATTCGGACTTTTGTGAAATCAACATCAACTGCTCGCCCGAAGGTGATGAATGGCAAGATGAAAAAAATGCTTCGGTACGAGTATTGGTATCCATTTTTGGTCTTGTGAGTTGGTGTAGCGGAGCTATGGTGAATAATACCAGTCAGGATTGTACACCTTATATGCTCTCTGCCATGCACTGTGCAACGAGCTTCTTCGGTACGTTCATTGACGAAGATGAATTTAATGACTGGATATTTTATTTCAATTATGAATCGCCTGAATGTGCCAATCCTGCTTCGGAGGGTAATCTGGCGAGTCAATCCGTTGCGGGCGCAAGCCTTGTGGCATATAGCGATGACGGTGGCGGAGATTCAGGCTCAGATTTCCTACTGCTTCAACTCAACAACTCCCCTCCCGAAGACTATAACGCTTACTATTTAGGTTGGAATAATGAAAATACCCCCAGCCCCGAAGGTGTCACCATTCACCATCCGGCAGGTGATATTATGAAGATTTCGCATTATGATGACCCTTTGGTTTCTACAACATGGAACGGTGTGCCGGACACACATTGGGATGTTGTGTGGTCGCCTACTGCAAGTGGACATGGTGTAACCGAAGGCGGCTCCTCCGGTTCGCCTATTTTTAATCCCAATGGCGAACTTGTCGGTACACTGACCGGAGGATTGGCTTCTTGCAGCAACCAAAGCGCCCCCGACCAATATGGTAAATTTTCCTATCATTGGGAATCTAATGGCACCGACCCCCAACAACAATTAAAGCCTTGGCTTGACCCCAATAATACAGGTGCAACCTCACTCACAGGGGTCTATGCGCCATGTGTAATCTTTGCAGTGGACGTAGGAACAAGCGGTCATACCAACCCCCAATCATCCAGTACACAATGCGATACTAGTCCGATAACGCCTGTGGTCGTATTACGCAATTTTGGTGATGATGTACTGACTTCGGTAACTATCAGTTATACTATAAATGGCGGTACGCCTGTTGACTTTGCATGGACAGGCTCACTGGCAAGCGGCGAATCAGAGGAAGTCACATTAGCTCCCTTCACACCACCTACGGGAACTTGGGAATTTGAATCTTATACCAACAATCCGAATGGCGTAACGGATGAAAATACGGCAAATGATGCCACCCTTACCACACATATTACGATTGAACCTTTATCACTACCCTTTCAAGAAGATTTTGAAGACACAGCTTTCAACCCGACTGTCAATGATTTGACCGCTTCTAATCCGACTAATGATAATTTTGCATGGACGCGAACCACGGATGCCTCCGGCTACGATATGGGCGATGCCTGTGCGGTCTTTGATAATTTTGAAGGTTCGCAATTCAATAATCCAGGCGGTACAGTTGATATGTTGTTTACGCCCATTTTTAATTTTTCGGGGCAGTCCGATGTCATTTTTGCTATGGATGTTGCTTATGCCAGATATGATGACGAACTCTTTGATTCACTCTCCGTCATGGTCTCTACCGACTGCGGCAGCACCTTTGAAACGCTATGGACAGACGGTGCGGAAGGACTCGCCACTACTCCTGACGATGAGGACACATTTACCCCTGCCGACTCCAGCGAATGGCGAACCATAGTGCTTGACCTCGCCCCTTATCAAGGCAATTCATTCGTTAATTTTGCCATTGTCAATCACTCCGGTTGGGGCAATCGAATGTTTGTTGACAATATCAATATCGGCACACCGGGCTGTGTAGGTGCGGCAGCCGTACAGGTGGATATACAAACACAAGGAGGTGGTTGTAGTGGCGGAACAGGAAGCATTACAGCAGCCACTTCGGGCGGTACTGCGCCTTACACCTATCAATGGAGCAATAACGAAACCACCTCCACCATAGATGATTTGTCAATAGGTTCATACACCGTCACTGTTACTGATGCCAATGGCTGCCTGACCGTATCCTCCGGTAGCATCACAGGCACAGGTGGTGGTCCTGAACTTTCGACACTACTCACAACTAGCGTTAGTTGTTATGGTGAAACAGATGCCTTTATCGGGGTCATTGTAATGAATGGTACTGAACCTTATACTTACCAATGGAATCATGGACCAACCACCGAAGATCTAGACGACCAAGCTCCCGGCACTTATACTTTGCAGGTAACAGATGCCAACGGCTGTGTAGGTATCGTCACTGTGGAAGTGGCAGAACCCGACGAACTGATGTTGATTCCGAGTTCGCTGCCTTCCTCCGGCAACGATGGTGTAGCTACCGTCAACGTAGCAGGCGGCACGCCTCCTTACGAGTACCTATGGAGTGACGGACAAACGACGCAATCTGCAACAGGCTTGGCGGCAGGCGATTATTCGGTCATGGTAACGGATATAAATGGCTGTACAATTTCGGGTAGTGTGACCGTAAATATATTTACCAATACGCATAATTTAGAGAATTTGACTACCTTTGATGTATCTCCAAATCCTTCAACCGGTCAATTTGTTATCAATTTAGATTTTGAAGTCTTTGAAAAAATGGATATATTTGTATTCAATACACTCGGACAGAAGATTATTGACCGGAATGAGGCGGGAAAAAGTTTGAATATTCCGATAAATATGAATGAACAAATAGGCACGTATTTTGTCGTAATTCAAACAGAGCGCGGTCAGGCAGTGAAGAAAGTATTGATTATTCATTAAGACGTATCAACCGATTCAGCAATGTATCGGTTCACAGGCATGTAAGTTGTTTTCATCGTTCATATAGTCTCAATCGGCTTGCCGATTGGGGCTTTTTTTATTGATATGGTTGAGCAAATAATCAGATATGATCACCTATTCAAGTGATTATTGAGAAAAAATGAAAAAAAATATCTGACAAGACTTCCTTTGAAATAATATTTATAAAAAGTATTAAAAATATAATTTAATTTTTATTTAAAAAAAATATTTTTATAAAAATATTATAATCAATATTTAAACAAAATATTTTAATTAAATAATTAAAATAACACTACATATAATGTGTATATGAATTCAAATTAGATGATATGAATGTTAATGATTTCTAAAAAAAATTATTCATATAGTTAAAAACATCCAAAAAATGACATATATTTGACCTTGCGAAAGCGCATTATTGATGGATACCCAAATTCCCTCTAATATTTAAGCTCGTCATTACCAATAAAATATAAAAATATCATTAAAATATGAAGTGATTAAAAAAAATCACATCATACTTTTTTAATTTATATTTCAATAACATTTTCACCCAATAATAGATAAGCAAAATATTAACTTCCTTCCCCCTTTCTATCTTATCAATACAAATCAAAATTTATTATTCATAGTTTATTAGCTAAACATACTAAGGTCGCACTGAAATATAGGCATTTTTAAATTAATTAAAATTATTTTATAATTTATTTATCATTAAAAATTAATTATTTATAAACATTTTTTATTAGAAAATAATTTAAAAACACCCTTATTTCAATACAACCATTTATTTTTTAATAAAATTAAATTAATTTTTAATAAACAATTATACTTTTTCACTTCATGTTAGAATGAAGAATAATATTGGTACTCTGTACCGACGACTTTAGCCGTCGCGGGCAACACCAAATTACTTGACGGCTAAAGTCAACCTGTGCGATTAAAATGAGTTGAGACTTGTAAATCGACTTTTTGCGATAAAGGTACGTTAGTACCGACCCTGTTTGTAGCAAAATAACCCCCAAAATCTCCTAAGCTCCGTAGGAGCGGCACTGTTTGGGCGCATAACGGTGTCGGTACTATGTACCTTAATCGTTTGTTCTTTAGATTTTGCTACAAACAGGGCCGATGCTAACGCATCTTGAACGGCATAAAGCGGAATTTCATCACCCACTATTTTAATCGCACAGGTTGGCTAAAGTCGTCAGTACGGTGGCATTTCACCTCCAATTACCTGTTTAACTAATTCACTGATCAACTAATTTCAAAGTGTAATGTTTCTGCCAAGATAAAAATCCAAAACTTTTAGGTTGAATACATATTGATATTTTGCATTGAGTACATTAACTTTTGCAATATCAAGGGCATCTTTGGCAGCGGTATAATCAAAGGTGTTGATGGCACCCAAATCAAATCTTTTTTGTGCGCTCGTAAAAGCGACTTCGCGGGCTTCGAGGGTTTTTTGTGCGGCATTGAAGCTATTGAGGGCGGCACGGGCATCAATAAGGGCATTTTGAATATCGGATTTGAGTTGCAGGCGGATTTGTTCGTTGTTCAAATCGGCACTCAATACATTGAGTTCCGCGCGTTCTATGTTGATGTTATTGATGCCTCTGCTGTAAATCGGCACATTGAGATTCAAACCTACGACTTGCCCGAAATTTTGATTGAGTTGATTGAAAAAAGGATTGTTTTCAGTGACCGGAATGGGTACATCTAACTGTAGAGGAAATGTACCGATATTAGGCACATCCACCACATCGCCAAGATAGCGTCTTTCCGTTGTCACCTCATCGGTTGCACGTATGCCCAAGCTGGAATAGCGAGTGTTCAAATTTCCAAAATAAGTGAGTTGAGGACGTAGCCCTGCCTTAGCCACATCAATCCCGATTTCCGCACTTTTTTTACGATATTCACCTGCCACAACCTGTGGTTGATTGTTGAGTGCTTCCCGATACAGTGCGTCCACCGTTACGGTAGTAATGTCCGTTTCGTCAGATAGTTCAAAACTCGGACGTTGGATGGACATCCGATAATCGGGGTCGAGGTTGAGTTGGTTTTTCAAGGCTGCAAATGCCTGAATCAGCGCATTTTCGGCAGCAACAATACTTTGGTCATCGCTTGCCAGTTGCGCTTCAAAATCCAAGAGCGATACCCGTGCGGCTGCACCTGCATTGACGAGTTTTTGTGTCCTGTTGAGTCTATCTTGTGTTTGTTCGCGGCGGTTTTGAGTGATGCGGATTTGGTCTTGTGTCAGCAAAACCTGCAAGTACGCCTGTGCGATGGTCAAGCCCAAATCATTCTTTAACCTGCTGACATCGGCTTCGGCGGCGGCTACATCGTAGCGGCTTTGTTTGATACTGTTGCGAACCTGTCCGCCACCGTAAATCAAGCCGTTACCGCTGATTCCAAAGGTATTGGATTGTATGGTCCTGACTTCAAATTCATTGGTGGTAGGATCGATGGAGTAGCCAAAATTGTAGCCATGCGATGCACTGCCCGAAAGGTTGGGTAAGCGCGATTTTTCGTTTTGTTCCTCTTGCAATTCTGCCAGTCGAATGCTAATAGCACTTTGTTTGACCTGCAGATTGTTCGCCTCCGCATAGCGCAAACAACGGGCTAAATCCCACACGTCATCCTGCGCGAAATTGGGTGCGAAAAAACATAGTGATAATATGAATGTTAAGGTTATTTTTATCATGTTTAATGATTAATGGTCAACGGTTAATGGTTAATGGAAAAATATAACGTTTCATTCTATGATTAATTCTAATTGTCCGAATTTATTGATTTTTTTCGATCTGTTTAATCTCAAATCTTCTTGGTATTCGAGGATGCTTTGAGCAACATATTCTGCCATTTGAACGGGAACAGCATTACCTATCATTTGTTCGAGGTCTGATTTTGTTCCTTTGAAGATGAAGTTCTTTGGAAAGGTTTGAATATAACTCCTTTCAATAGTGCTTAATGCATTGACTTTATCGGAAGGGTCACATTTATCTCCCTTGTGTTTTTTGTAGGTTTTGGGCATCGGGCGATTGACTCCTCTGACAGTGGGGCTTGGCTCATAAATGCTGAATATGCCTCTTCTGGCATAACTTCTCGGATGCCGGTAATAAAATTCAACGCCCAAACTATCCCCGAAATAATCGAACAGCGTCATTTCTTTTTTGGATTGATTTTTTGAGAGGTAAAAATCCAATTCATTGTCCTTACCGCCTAATCTTCCAATCAAAAAAAATCTTTTTCTCCTTTGAGGAACACCACAAAAACTTGCGTTTAAAACATCCATAGTCAATCCGTAATCACAAGCTTTAAATATTGCCAATGCTTCCTTCAAAATATCACTTTTTTCAATTCGGGCAACGTTTTCCATGACAAACCATTCGGGTTTTACAGCGGCAATGATTTGAGCATAAGTTATCGTAAGGTCTGCTCTGCCAAGTGTTTCATCTCTCTTTCCGGCACTCGAAAAATCCTGACAGGGTGGTCCTCCAATAATCATTTCGGGGGCAAATTTTTTGATTTTCGTTATGACTTTATCATCTGATAAATCCATTTCAAATATAGGGTGTTTAAAATTACCTTTATACACATCAACTGCCTGTTTCCAATTGTCAAAGGCAGCCAAAATATTGAAGCCTGCCTTCTCAAAGCCCAAGGATAAACCTCCGCAACCTGAAAATAAATCAATTGTGTTCATGCCCGATTAACTGATTAACCATTTTACTCAACAGGCATTTCCATTTCATACAAATCAAATCCTTTTGCCCAGTAGTTTTTTTCAATTCGTGTGAGGGTATAGCCGATTTTTTCAAAAAACCCGAAGGCAAATTGTGATGTTCTGACGACAAATTTTTCTATGCTGTCCTCTTTGTTCATTATCATACAACAATACTCTACTGCTTGTCTGCCAAGTCCTTTTCCCGAATAATCAGGGTCAAAAAAAATCCAAACGATGCTGCCTGATTTATCCTCATTCATTTCATATCCTGTGCCACCAACGATTTTATTGTCCACCTCAATAGTCAAATAAGTATCTCCTTTTTGTGCTAAATGTTTTTCAAAATCCTGCTCCTCTGTTTGGTCAAAATACTTGGGCGTATTGCGTCTGAAAATTTCTAACAGACGCGCTTTATCTGTTGCTTGGTATGGTCTGATTATCATTGTACATTTTTTTAAAAACAACGATATGTCATTATCATAATTGCAATGCTACCACGAAGTTCACAAAAATTCTAATTATTTATATCAAATCAAACGAATTATGGATTAACTTTATGATTTTTCGACTAAATGGTATCAGGTAGTTGGTATTCAGTATCAGGATCTTCATTGTTCCGTCCTAATATCTGATACAAATTAACTGATAGCAAAACAGGCTGACCGCAAACTCGTACAGGCGATTTTAATCGCCATCTGTAGTGTAATTTTTATATATAAAATATTTTGTACATTTAAATTATTTTAATTTAATCAATACTTTGATTTTAAAATAATTATAAATTAAAATGTTTTTTATTAAAAAATTAATTTAATTATTATAATTAATTTATAATTACAATATAAAAATTGAATTATAAATTTATAAAAATATCCCAGCTATACGGGATACAAATTTAATTTATTCTTAGGTGGCGATTGAAATCGCCTGTACTAGTTCGTAGTCAGCCAGAAAAGCAATACTGAATGGTCAAATATCTATGGAGTATTTTTTTTATACTGTCGTTGGGGTCTAGTGCTATCGGGCAAAATAAGACAGTTTTTGTAAAAAAAATAACAACAAAGGGATTAAAAAAGTGTAAAAAGCGGGTCGTGGTGCGGCAGTTGGATTTCGGGATTGGTGATAGCCTAAAAACGGAGGAGGTCACGCCGATATTTGAGCGCAATCAACAATATTTGTTGAATACTCGTCTTTTTTTGGATGCCAAAATGAATATCGGCGAATGGGCGAATGACAGCGTAGAAATTGTGATTGACCTAAAAGAGAATTGGTACATTTATCCCTTCCCTTATGCCGAGTATGCTGACCGGAATTTTAATGCTTGGTGGGTGGAGCAAAACCATGCGCTGAATCGTATAAATTTGGGGGTGCGCCTTTACCATGAAAATATGACAGGCAATGCAGACCGCCTGAAGTTGGTCTCGCAGATTGGTTATGAGCAAAAATTTGAGATAGAATATACCTATCCGTTTATCGGTAAACGACAGCAATTTGGTACGGGCTTCAAGATCTTATACACCCGCCAACGCGAAACGGGCTACGCCACGATAGCCGACAGCCTTAATTTTTTTAGAAGTGACGATGAATATACCTTGAAGCGATTGAATATTGAAGGTAGGTTGTTGTATCAGCGGGGCTTGTTTGATAAACATACCTTTTCGGTGGGTGCCTACGGTTACAGGATTGCAGATACGATAGCGAGACTGAATCCCGATTTTTTGTTGGATGGCAATACGCAGCAAAGTTATTTTTCATTAGCCTATCAGTACGCATTGGACAAACGCGACATCAGGACTTATGCGCTTAATGGTTTTCACTTGTTGGCTTGGGTGCAAAAAGACGGCTTGGGTATGTTGGGCGATGTGAATAATTTGTTTGTGGATGTGGCTTTTGCCAAATATACTTCGCTGAATGAGAAAATAAGTCTGGAGATGGTCAGCCGCTTGCGGAAGGTGTTTTTTAAGGAGCGTTTGCCCTATTACAGATTGCGGCGTGCCATAGGCTATGAGGAAAATTATATTCGCGGATATGAATATTATGTGATTGACGGTCAGGATTTTGGGTATTTGAAAAATAGTTTGCGCTTCAATCTTTTGGACCGTGATATTGACTTGGGGCCTTATGCGCTTATCAAAAGAATGAAATCTATGCCGCTGAAAATATACTCGAAAATACACTCCGATTTTGCTTATGTAGTGGATAGCTTTGAGGATAGCACTTCCTTGTTGGCTAATGACTGGCTGTTCGGCTGGGGCATAGGGATGGACTTTGTGCTGTATCACAATTTTGTGTTCCAACTCGAATACAGCTTCAATCACTTACGCGAAAAAGGTTTATATTTACATTTTAATTTGGGGTTTTGAGCGTGTTGTGGTGGTGTGGTGGTGTGGTGTTGTGGTGTTGTGGTATGTTGAGAGAGAGATTCTGCGTGTCCACATATTTAGCGAGTGGGTAGAGAACCGGATATGGATACCTGACCCCGATAACTATACGGGGATAATGCACTGACTTCGTATCAGTTAATTTGGAATGCTGCGAAGGGTATCGTGGCAGGAAGATCGGCAAAAGCATTTTTAAAATAAAAAAAAGACCACATTATATCGTCAATACGTCAGCACCTCAACACGTCAGTACAATAGAACTACAACACTTCAACACACGAACACTTCAACACTGTAAAAAAATGCACGTAGCCATATATAGTCGCACGCTGAAACCTAAGGATGTACCTTATATACAGGAGGTTTTTGATACCATGCACCGCTTGGGGATGCAGCCTTATGTGCATGGGGCGTATTTTGAGCATATAGCGAATCAGATAGGGTTTAAGTCGCCGATAGATGTGTTTGAGGATTATGATGATTTGGTGCGTCAGGAGGTGGATGCTGTGGTGAGTTTGGGCGGCGATGGAACGATACTGGATACGGTGACGCTGGTTAGGGATTCGGGTGTGCCGATTATGGGTATCAATCTGGGTAGGCTGGGTTTTTTGGCGACTATCGGCAAAGAACGCATACCGGAGGCGTTTCAGGCACTCGAACAAAATGCCTATATCATTGACCGCCGTAGCCTTTTGCATCTCGACTCCAATCTTCCGCTATTTACAGACGCACCTTATGCGCTTAATGATTTTACGATTTTGAAACGCGATACTTCTTCCATGATTACCGTAAATGCTTATATCAATGGCGAATACCTCAATTCGTACTGGGCAGACGGGATTATTATGGCTACGCCGACGGGTTCTACGGGTTACTCGTTGAGTTGTGGCGGTCCGATTATTTTTCCGGATTCGGGTAATTTTGTCATTACACCCGTTGCGCCGCACAATCTGACGGTACGTCCTATCGTTATTTCCGACGATGCCGTAGTCTCCTTTGAAGTGGAAGGACGGGTCAATAGTTTTTTGTGTACGCTTGATTCGCGCTTTGAAGCCATCACGACGAAACATCAAATCGCTATTCGTAAAGAAAATTTTACGGTCAATCTGATACGCTTGCACGATACAAATTTTATGTCCACCATTCGGGAGAAATTGTCGTGGGGATTGGATAGGCGGAATTGATGGGGTTTGACGCGATATAATTAGTTGGAAATTGGGGAATTAGGAAATTGGGATTTAAATCGTAAGTAATTTATTATCGGTTGTTTTATTATTAACGAGATTTTTATATTTAAAAATAATTTAATTATAATTTTATAAATCAGTATTTTATCTTGACAATGTCATGTTCGATTTTTATTTAATATAGTCAGTGTTTGTCCTTGAATTTGGGCTAAAACTCGTCTGACATTTTCAAAATTCACCAATGAACTCATATTTTTTCGGTAAAGTTTAAATGTCTGACGAGTTTTAG
>CALIZI010000135.1 GCA_938028705.1 uncultured Saprospiraceae bacterium
GACTGCTTTAGCTGTCAAGTGGTGTTCAAAAAATATACATAAATAACTGTTTTTAAATCTTTTGTAAAGAAAAAGTTACTTGACAGCTAAAGCAGTCATTACAGGTCTTTATCCAAAAAATATACTAAAATATGTAAAATGCCACCAATATGTGTTGCACTCATATATTTTTATTAAAAATAAAAAAATGTGAAAGATTTAAAATATCCTATCGGAAAATTTATCAAGCCGGAAACGATAAATGACACTACTATTCGACAATGGATAGGTGACATTGAGCAATTTCCAGAATTGCTCGAAACACTTGTTGAACCTCTAAGTATTGAGCAACTCAATTGGCGATACCGTCCGGATGGTTGGATGATTAAACAAGTGGTGCATCACTGTGCTGATAGCCATATTAATAGTCTTATCAGATTCAAACTGGCACTGACGGAAGATGCACCTACCATTCGCCCTTATTTTGAAGACCGTTGGGCAGCACTTGTTGATTCGCTTGATGATGACCTCAGCGATTCGCTTTTACTCATCAAAGGCTTACACAGCAAATGGGCAACATTACTCAACAGCCTTAGCGAGCAAGACCTTGATAAAACCTTCATTCACCCCGAACATGGCAAATCCTTCACCCTGCGGGAAAACATTGGCATATATGCCTGGCATGGTCATCATCATTTGGGGCATATTCGACAGGCTTTGGCGTATCAGGGGAAGTTTTAAAATTTATTTTTTGCAATATAATTATTTTTGTATTATTAAAATTATATTTTATAATAATTATAAATTAAAAAAAATATTTATTATTTTAATTTATATTAAAAATTACTAATAAATATTCTGTAAATATATTGAAATATAAATACAAAAGTTGAGTTAAAAAATCATGTTATAATAGTAATTAACATATCAAATTATTTGGATTATAATTTTTTCTTATTATATTTGTGCTGATAATAATTCTGGAAAAGTGGCTACCGGTTAAAATTCTCTCTCATTTTCGTGGGTATAAATAGGTGTAAATACCACTATTTCAGAAGATTATGTTATAACCAAATACAACAGATATGACCAACAAAGATATTCAAAACATCAAAAAATTGGTGTCGGAAAACAAACTTGAAAAAGCAATACAAACGCTTATCAGCTTATTAAAAGATGAAAAGAAAATAGATGAAGTTGTTCTTTTATCAAGAAATCTAAATGATTTAAGTAGAAAAGAAAGATTGGGATTACTGGACTATGGGCAACTTGTAACCCAAAAAAATGTAATTACAGATTCATTTTTACAGATATTAGGGACTATTAATGTAGAGGATGAAAACAAAACCGAAGAAACATCTGAAAGAGGCACCGAAGAGCAAGCACCTGACGAAAAACGTTTGGCACTGGTCATTGGTTGCAGTGAATACGAGCATGTAACAAGGTTGGATAACCCCGATAATGATGCAACAGCTATGGAAAAAAGTCTCAAAAAGAGAGGTTTTGATGTTATTATGAAAATTGACCCTGAGTTGAAGGAGATGAAAATGATTATAGATGATTTTGGAATAGAACTCAAAAACTACGATGTAGGTTTATTTTATTTCGCAGGGCATGGCGTACAGGTCAATGGAAATAATTATCTAATACCCGTTGATGCGAATTTAAGAACTGAAAGGGCGGTTGAATATGATTGTGTACAAGCAAACAGGATTTTAGCCAACATGGAAGATGCCAATAGTAAAGTCAATATTATTATGTTGGATGCTTGCAGAAATAATCCTTTTGAAAGAAGCTGGAGCAGAAGTATAACGGGGAGAGGCTTGGCACAGATGAATGCTCCCACAGGTTCAATTATCGGTTATGCCACTGCTCCCGGAACGACAGCGTCAGACGGACCCGGACAGGATAACGGACTCTATACCGGTGCTGTACTCGAAGAACTCAATCCTACTCCACGAATACTGATTACCGAGATGTTTCAAAAGGTCAGAAAAAAGGTGAGCGAAAAATCAAACGGTCAACAAGTGCCTTGGGAGTCCACTTCTCTAATAGGAAATTTTTACATATAAATTTATGTAAATGTGTTTGACGGTAACTTAGTCACAACACTAAAACGGATAACCAATAGCCAAATTATACACAGCATCTCCGAATAAATCAAATTCTTGAGCGGCATTATTGTAGTACCAATATTTGCCATTTTCGTCGGGGTATGGATTTCGGACTTTGTACGCCACATCCAGCCGGATGACAAAATACGAATAATCAAAACGAAATCCGATGCCTGTTCCTATGGCGATATTCTTATAAAAATCATTGCTGAATTGTCCGCCGGGTCTGTCGGGGTCTTCTTCGCGTAGCCAAATATTTCCGGCATCCACAAACAAAGCACCTTTGAGATAACTCACCAGATGAAAGCGATATTCGAGGTTGGCTTCCAGTTTTACATCGCCGGTTTGGTAGGCTTGCGAGGTGTTGTTAGTGGCTTGTTCATCGAACCAGCCACCCGGTCCGAGATTGCGGATGCGCCAAGCACGGATGCCCGAAACACCCCCCGAAGAAAACTGTTTGACATAAGGCACAGCTTCGGATTGTCCGTAGTGAAATGCCACGCCACTCATCAGTCGGGCAGCTATCGAATTGCGACGTGTAATATTTTGATAAAAGCGCACATCTGCCTCAAAACGAGCGAATTGTGAATAAGCAACGGTATTATTAATAGCGAAGCGTTGGTCGGGTTTGATGACAGCATCCAACAGCCCGACAAAGTTGCCGGAGGTCTCTGCCTGACCCTGAAAAAACCACGAACTACCATCCGGATTTTTCAAACCCGTATAAGTATATTCATACGTAATACCGGGAAAAAGCTGGTCTGCAAAGCTATTGTCCAAGTAAGGATTATTGTTCAGTATTAATTGGAAATCGGGTTGGATTCTACCCACTTGAAAATAGTTGATATTAAAAGGATTGATGCTGTGTTTTTTGGTGAAAGTTTCGTTCCACTCATAGCCAAACGAAAAGGTAAATAATTGGCTTCGGAAATATTGCAACCTGTCAAAATAATTATAATTCAAGGCGAATCGTGTACGCGGGTCATTGCGGCGTGTGATGTCGCGCAACCGAAACGGCACGAGGAATTTGGGTAAATAAAGCTCCGTATCTATACCAAAATCAACCCCTGTAAAGCGGGCTTGACCCTGTTGGTTTCTGGTGAAAAAATCTAATCCGAAATTACTGTTAATCCTCAGCACTTCTGCACCTTTAAACAAATTTCGATTGCGATAACCCAAACTCACCGCTGTTCCCATGACACCGCCGTTATCTGTATTCAGTTCGACATCGTAGCCCAATTCCATACGTTTGCGAGGAGTCAGCAGGATGTAAGCATCTACTTTATTACCGGGTTTGGGCTTGGAGAGTTGGACGGAAATGAATTTATAAATGCCCAAATCATCCAACTTGCGGGCAGTATCGTCATAATCCGTTTGTGTATATTGCCTGTTTTTTTTGATAAAAACAGCATCTAAAATCGGCTTGTCGCGCAGGCTGTTTTTTTTGTTAATGACGAATTTATAACCCTCAACTTCTGTAGTGTCATAAGTCGGAATATCCACGCTGCCCGGATAATAATCAGGGTAAATATACACATCATCAATCGTGTATGCCTGATGCTCCGTACTATCGGTCGGCGACAAGATTCGGGTGGTGACATCTGCCTTATAATCAAGGCTGTCATAAGAAAGAAATTTAATATAATTGGGGTAGAAAAAAGCATAACCCCGCTCGCGCAACTCGCGTGTAATTCGATTTTTTTCTTTGTCAAATAATTGATTATCAATGGGTGCGCCTGATTTTAATAAAGTCTCCGAATAGCTGGAATCAATGATTTGGCGTAGGTCATTTTGCGGTATGTCGAGCGACGCACTATCCACACGATACATACGATTGGTGTTGACCGTATAAGTGACTTCAACAATTTTGGGTGTTTTATTTTTCGGATTTTCGACAGTTTCCGGCAGGTCATTACTTGGTGTGACGACGGCATTGAAATAGCCTTTATTATTGAGGTAATATTGCATGGATTCGGCGGTTTTTTCAGATTGCTTTTCGCTGTAAATAGATGGCGATTCGGCTACTTTTCGTTGAATCCATTTTTTGAATTTTGTTTGTTTACCCTTCCGCGAACTGTAATACATCCAAAGGCGGGTACGAAACAGACCCAAAAATTTTGTGTTTGGTTTTTGCTGCGTGACGGTGGAGAGTTCGTAGCTGAGGTCGCGTCGTTTTTCACCTTTAAGATCTTGGTCAAATTCGATTTTATTTTCATTCAATAGCACTTCTCCCTCTTCCAAATACTTTGTGGTGCCGCAAGCACTAACAAGTATAAGTGTAAGTATCAAGTACAAGTTCGACTTCAATGTGAAATTGAATTTGTATCTTGTCGCTAAACGAAAAACTTGTCTTGGAATCGAATTTTTACACATCATGTTGTCGAAAAATAATATCAAATATATAAACGCTTTACGGAAAAAGAAATTTCGCCAAAAGTATAACAATTTTTTGGTAGAGGGTGATAAAATGGCACTTGAAATCCTTATCGGGGGTCAATTCAAGATTCATTCCATATATGCTGTGGCAGATTGGCTGACCGAAAATGCGCCTCTGCTGGCGCATCATCAGGATAAAATTGCGGAAGTCAGTGAGCGTGAATTAAAATCCATTTCAAGTCTGACAACACCCAATCGTGTGTTATGTATTCTTGAAATTCCTAATGCGAAATTGGATGATACACGCATTGCCAACAGCCTTTCTTTGGTACTCGATAATATCCAAGACCCGGGCAATATGGGCAGCATACTACGCACCGCCGATTGGTTTGGTATCGAACATGTTTTTTGCTTGGATTGTGTGGACATTTATAATCCCAAAGTGGTACAAGCAACAATGGGCGCATTCCTTCGTGTGCGCGTGATTCCTACGGATACTACGATATTTGAACATCGGCACCAACTGCCTGTTTATGGTACTTTTCTCAATGGAGAGAATATATATGATACGGATTTGAAGCAAAAGGGTTTTATTGTGATTGGCAATGAAGGGCGGGGTATTCGTCCGCATATTACACCATTCATTAGTCATAAAATAAAAATTCCTGCTTATGGTAAAGCTGAATCATTGAATGCGGCAGTGGCTACGGGGGTGGTGTGTTCGGTGTTTAGAAGTCGATAATGGATAGTCAATAGTTTGTAGTGTGAGAATGAGAAATTATATTTAAATTTGTGAGTAAGACTTGCCCCTGAGAAAATCATTTTTTTAATTATTTTAAAATAAATCATTTTTTAATTTTTTGATTTTTAATAATAAAAATATTTTAAAATAAGTTTATTAATTAAAAATTATCTATATTTTACAATATGTTCGCCAAATTAAAAATTACAAATTGAACGTGAATAGTTTATTTATTTTTATTTTTGTAAATAATTAAATTTTAATTAAATACAAATTATAATTTAATTTTATTAACAATCAAAAAACACTGAATACCCAATTTGGCGAACACATTGATTTTATTATAGTAATAGAATGAAGAAACTACCGATAGGGCTACAGAATTTTAAAAGAATCATAGAAGACGGTTATCTGTATGTAGATAAGACGCGGCAAATCTATGAACTGCTGGATAAAGGCGTATTGTACTTCCTGTCGCGTCCGCGGCGGTTTGGGAAGTCTCTGTTGCTGACTACCCTGCGCTATATTTTTGATGGTAGAAAAGACTTGTTTGAAGGTTTATATATCGCAGAACAAACAGATTATGATTGGAAACAACACCCTGTTTTGAAATTTAATTTTGCGATAGCAAGTAATGTAAACTTAGAAGAAAATATTAGTTATATATTAAAGGATTATGCCCGGGAATATCGTGTTGAAATTCCTGACAAAGATATTGGTTTACAGCTCAAATTTTTGATAAAACAAATCACTAAAAAACACAATTCCGTTGTTGTATTGATAGATGAATACGATAAACCGATTGTTGATTTTTTGACCGAACCGGAAAAAGCGAAAGCCAACCGTGCTATATTGAAAGCATTTTTTTCACCGCTTAAAGATTTAGATTCGGAAGATTTGCTACGATTTTTATTCATCACAGGCGTATCAAAATTCAGTAAAGTCAGTTTGTTTTCTGATTTAAATAATTTGAAGGATTTGACCTTGAGTGCGGGTAGTATTGATTTGTTGGGTATTACGCATGATGAATTATTAGCTTATTTTGACGGATATATTGAACCTGCTGCCTCAGCTCTCAATATGACAAACGAAGAACTGCTCGAAGGTGTAAAACTGTGGTATAATGGTTATTCTTATAATGGAAAAACGACCTTATATAATCCCTTTTCCCTGCTCAATTTTTTCTACGAATTTTCCTTTGACAATTTTTGGTTTGCTACCGGAACACCGACTTTTCTGGTAGAAACCATACGCGATACATATATCAATCCGCAAGACTTGGAAGAGGTAAAGGTAGATAGGGGGTTCTTTGATAAATTTTCGTTAGAAGCCCTTGGAATGCCCGGTTTACTTTTTCAAACGGGCTACCTGACGATTAAGCGGGTAGAACGCCGGGGCTATCGGACCAATTATTTTCTGGGTTATCCGAATATTGAAGTCTATAATGCCTTTACTCATTATCTTTTGCAGGCATTTACCTACAAAGAATACAGTATCGTTGGCAGTGCACTTATCAGAATGCAAGACGGGCTTGAAGAAGGAGACTTG